>CALLQM010000226.1 GCA_938014855.1 uncultured Clostridia bacterium
AAGTCGGATTTTCCGGTAGGCACGCAGTTCATTTTAACGCGCAGTCCCGCTTTTAACGCTTCATCAATTCCGGACAAAACGCGCGGCAGTTCATCTCGGCGGGTAATGCGTGCAAATTCCTGCCTATTCAGCGTATCAAGGCTCACATTCACGCAATCCAGCCCAGCCTTTGCAAGACCGGACGCCATCTTCCCTAACAAAACGCCATTTGTTGTGAGCGTTACCTGCTCAATTCCTTCAATTGCCTTGACGCGCTCAACCAAATCCACAATTCCCAAACGCACCAATGGTTCTCCGCCGGTCAATTTGATTTTTTTTATTCCCAATTTAGCCGCACAAGTGCAAATGCGTTCCAGTTCCTCAAACGTCAGAATTTCATCATGCGTTAGAGGGGTAATTCCATCCTCAGGCATACAGTACACACAGCGCAAATTGCAGCGGTCGGTCACACTGATTCTTAAATAATCAATATTTCTGCCCTGCAAATCAATCATATTGTTTCACCGCCTTTAAACAGGTCTAAATTTATGGTGAACCCGTTGGTTCAAGTTTCTTTAAAATGAAAGTCTCCGGATTTCCCGCCGGATTTGCTTACCAAATGTACATTTTTAATGACCATCCCTTTGTCGATAGCTTTACACATATCGTAGATGGTAAGCAGTGCCACAGATGCTCCGGTCAGCGCTTCCATTTCAACACCTGTTTTTCCGTTCACCTTTGCGGTACAAACTGCCTCCACCGTAGAAGTTTCTTCATGAAGTACAAATTCTACGGTGCATTTATTGATTAACAGCGGATGGCAAAGCGGAATCAAACTGGATGTCTGCTTAACCGCCATAATGCCCGCGACACGCGCTACCCCGAGCACATCCCCTTTGCGGGCAGTCCTGCCCGCAATCGCGTCAAATGCCGGCTTTCCAACGTGTATCTCACCTTTTGCAACTGCAACGCGAGCCGTATTATTCTTTTCGCCGACATCCACCATAATGGCGTTTCCATTTTCATCCAAATGCGTGATACCGTTTTCCATTAAAAACCGCCCTTTCCGAATCCACAGTTTGGGAAGTGGCAGGTCTCGCAATTTAAGCAGAGTCCGCCGTTGCCCATCCGCGCCAAATCTTGCTTGGTCACCGGAATATCTGCCATGACGCGCGGCAGTACAAGATCAAAAATCGTACGTCTGGCATACATCACACATCCCGGCAGTCCCATAATCGGGCGGCCGTCCAAGTAAGAAAGCAAGAACATTGCTCCCGGCAGAACCGGTGCGCCATAGCTGATGATATCCGAGCCAACCGCGCGAATCGCTGCAGGGGTGCGGTCGTCCGGATCAACGCTCATGCCGCCGGTGCACACAACCATATCTGCGCCCTTTTCCAAAAATTCTCGAATTGCTGCGGTGATGGCCTCCGGCTGATCGCCGCAATATGTAACTCCTAGAACTTCCGCTCCGTATTCTTCCAGTTTGCCTTGCACAACCGGGCTGAACGTATCTTTAATGCGCCCATAAAACACTTCATTTCCGGTCGTAACAATGCCGCATTTCTTATTTTGATACGGTTTGATGGAAAAGATCGGATTGCCGTTGGCAATCTTTTCGGCTTGTTCTAATTTCTTTTCATCGATTACTAAGGGAATCACACGTGTTCCAACGAGTTTGTCGCCCTTTTTAACGGGAAGATTGCTGCTTCGCGTGGCAATTATGATTTCATCAATGCTGTTGATGGCTTCCAACCGCTCTACATCGATGCAGAATACTCCATCGACTTCCGCAGACAATTCAATTTTTCCTTCTTTTACAGGCGTTCTGCTCATAAATTCATTTTTGCAAATGCCATACAGCCGCTCCGCCGCATCATTTTCGTGAAGCATGCCTTCCTGTTTTTCCCAAACATATAAATAATCTTTTCCCATAGAAAGCAATACCGGGATATCTTCTTCGGTCACGATATGTCCCTTGCGAAACCGTGCATCTTTGGTAACGCCTTTGATGATCTGCGTCATATCATGGCAGAGTACATGTCCAACTGCTTTCGTGGTCTCAATTTTTTTCATTTATATCACCCACATCGAAATATTTGTTAAAAAGCTGATCGGCACAAGCACACAATTCCTGCCGAAAATTAGTATATTGATTTAAAAATTCCAAACCCTTTGCGGTTAATCTTGAAAAACCGCCGCCGGATCCGCCCACATGACGTTCCATTAATTTGAATCCCAGTTCTCGTTCTGCTCGTTTAACGATTTTCCAAGCCTTGCTGTAAGACATGTTAATCTGAGCCGATGCCGTTTGGAGCGATCCGGTCTCATCTACCAGCCGAAGAATCTGTTCGACTCCCGGTCCAAAATAACAGTTCCGATTTCCCATGCGTAAACGCAGGGAATAACGTAGTTTCACCCGAATCACCTCCACCGATATGTTTTCAAAAACATATCGGTAACCTATATTATATTCCAGCTTCCCATATTTTTCAATAGGAAACTAGAATATATAGAAATTATCAATAAGTATAAAACACTGCAAGGCGGCCGATAAACTCGGCCGCCCGCTCATTTTGCTTATTTTTTATCGTCTCCGACAACCTTATACGTTTCGTTGACAATCCGCTCCATTGCATTCAGGATATTTTGATAGCCTGTGCAGCGGCAGAGATGACCGGAAATCAGCTTACGCAGTTCGTCACGGTTATATTTTTTTCCGCTTCCCACAATTTCCACCGCGCTCATGATGAGTCCGGGTGTACAGAAACCGCACTGAACCGCCGCTTCTTCAACAAATGCGGTCTGGATTGGGTTGAGTTCGCCGTTGGGTCCTTTCAGTCCTTCGACCGTAAGAATGTGTTTTCCTTCTGCCCATACAGCCAAATAGATGCAGGAATCGATGGCTTCTCCATCCACCAAAACGGTGCATGCGCCACATTCTCCCACTTCACAGCCGCGTTTTACACTGGTGAGCCCCAAACGTTCGCGAAGGGTGTCCAGCAGGCTTTCCCGCTCGTCAACTGCTACTTCCACCGGTTTGTTATTGACTACCATTTTAATGAGCTTCATCATTGACGGCACCTCCTGCATTGATAATTGCCTGTTTGAGCGCACGCTTACTCAGTTCTTCTACTAACTGCAAACGGAATTCTTTCGATGCGCGCCAGCTTGTTCTCGGGTTTACTTCCGTGACCGCCGTTTTACCGACCGTCTCAAATAGAGAATCGGTAATTTTCTGCCCATTTGCCAAAGCTTCCGTCTTATGGCAGCGAATCGGTGTAGGCGCCGCTACGCCGAATGCAATACGCATATCTTCAATGGTGTCTTTTGCATCGTTGAGTTTGACATTAACCGCACAGCCTAGCGTTGCAATATCCATCGCGTTGCGCTGTGCATATTTGATATAATGGCCGCCGAATCCTTCGTAATCCTGTTTGCGGATACGAATTGCGACCAGCAATTCGTTATGCGCACGGTCTGTTTTGACGGGTCCTTTGTAGAAATCTGCAATTTCAAGACAACGGCTGCCGTCCGGTCCCTGCAGTTCCAACTGTGCATTCAGCGTGAACAGTGTCGATGCACTGTCCGCACTGGTGACTCCATTGCAAACATTTCCGCCGATTGTTCCAATGTTTCGGATTTGCGGACCGCCTACTTGGTCGACCGCATCTCCCAAAATGGAAAGGTGTTTTTGAATAATCGGGTGATAGGTAACATGACTGAAACTGGTTGCCGGACGAATCACAATCGTTCCGTCATCCTCCATCGAAATTCCGTTCAGTTCTTTGATATCATGGATACTGACAAGCGAACATCCCGCCAATTTTCCTTCACGAATTTTAATCAAAACATCGCTGCCGCCTGAAATAATGACCGCTGAAGGGTCCGCGGTGAGTGCCGCAATCGCGTTCGGCACACTTTTTGCTACATACAGTTTTTCAATATCATACATGCTTTATCTCTCCCTTCTTAAATCAATCCGGCCGCTTTAAAATGTTCGACCAATTTCTGTGGATTCATTGGAATGCTGTTGACCGCAACGCCGGTTGCATTCAGCAGTGCATTGCGGATTGCGGGAGCCGGAGCAATTGCGGGTGGCTCACCCAGCGATTTGTTTCCATAAGGACCGCTGGAATCGACCGGCTGCACAAAATCAACGTTCAGTTCCGGCGTATCCATACTAGTCGGCAGTTTATAGTCAAGCAGATTATTATTTAGCGGACGTCCCTTTTCATTAAACATACGCTGTTCACCAAGCGCATAGCCAAGTCCCATGCTCATACCGCCGTGCACCTGCGCCTCGGCAAGTTTCGGGTTAATGAGCGTGCCGCTGTCGTGCACATTGATAATATCCAAAACCTTAATCTTACCGACCGGAATGTCCACCTCAATCTCTGCAAAGCAGACACCAAACGAAAAGGTATTGTTCTTGCACTGGTTGGTCGCTTCCGCCGTGATATGCTCACAATGATCCAAGCTGTAAAATGCTTCCATCGCCAGCTGTTCCATCGTCAGCAGTTGTTCTCCTGAATCTTTACGCACTACTTTTCCTTCGCGGATATCCATTTCATCCGCTGGAATCTTCAGCATATAGTTCGCATAATCCAAAATTTTGGACTTAAACAGCTCCGCTGTCTTTTTGACCGCCATTCCGCTGACATACGTCTGACGGGATGCATAAGCACCGGTATCAAATGGCGTTACATCGGTATCCTGTGTAGAAATAATGTGGATATCCTCTACACAAAAGCCAACTGTTTCAGCGGCCATCTGCGTAAATACGGTATCTGCGCCCTGCCCGATTTCGGTTGCGCCCATTTGCAGCTGAGCGGAACCGTCCTGATTCAGCACCAGCCGCGCCGATGCGGTTTCCAGTGAAATTGGGTAAACGCCAGTTTTATAGCTGAAAATAGCCATACCAACGCCACGGCGGACCGGACCGGTCTGATTTTGATATGCCTTGCGTTTTTCGTCCCAATGAATGTGATCTTTTCCCTTTTGAATACAGTCTTTCAGACCGGAAGAATAGCAGGTAATACCGGTCAGCGGATCGACATAGCCCTGCTGCATGTAATTTTTCTCACGCAGTTCAGTCGGGTCGATGTTCAAATCGCGAGCGATATCATCAAAATGAGATTCCATCGCAAACGCCGCCTGCGGAATTCCATAAGCACGCATCGCACCGGCAGTAGAAATGTTTGTATAAACGGTGTACGCTTCGCCCTCAATGGATTTTTCGTCTTGATACGTATGGCGGAATGTGTTGATCGCATTTGCAACAATTGCATGTCCATGCGACGCATAACCACCCTGGTTCGAAACCGCTACCACTTTACGCGCTACCAATTTTCCGTCCGGACGTACTGCTGTTTTCAGTTTAAAGTCGATGGCATGACGTACACGGGTGCATGCAAATGTCTCCTCGCGTGAGAGTTCCAGTTTTACCGGACGGCCTCCCACCTGCATGGTCAAAAATGCATTCAGCGGTTCATACAAGACTTCCTGCCTATTTCCAAATCCGCCGCCTATATACGGCTTAATGACCCGAATTTTGCCCCACGGTACACCGGTTGCCTGCCCGATAACGCGGCGGACAATATGGGGAATCTGGGTGGAAGTAACCACTACAACACGGCCTTTTTCCATATATGCATAGGAAATGGGCACTTCAATATGGCAGTGCTGAACGGTTTGAGTTTTATACTCTCCTTCAAAGATGCGGACATCTTCGCCTTTGACTGCCTCATCAAAATCGACTTCACCTACGTGATAATCGCTGTGCACCAAAATATTATCCGGTTTTTCTTCATGAATGGCAACCGCACCCTTCGCCATTGCCTGTTCCGGTGTAATATAGACCGGATATTCTTCATATTCAACCTTAATCAGTTTTGCCGCTCGTGCAGCCGCAACCGAATCTTCTGCGATAACCGCGGCAATATCGTCGCCATAAATGCGAACACGCTGGTTGAGCAGTTTACGGTCGGAAATATCCTGATGCGTCTTTTCAACCGACCACGGATGTCCGGGTGTCGGGAATTGAATATCATTTGCAATCTGTTCTGCTTTATGCATAGCAATAACAGACTTACCACAACCGGGTGTATCAAAACAGGTAACAATCTTGACAACGCCCGGAACTTTTTCTGCTTCCGATAAATCGAATCGTTTTACCAGTCCATTTGCAATCGTACTGCGTACCACTTTTGCCACCAGACAATTTGGGACGCTGAAATCATCGGTATATTGTGCGCCGCCGGTTACCTTTTCGACAGCATCCACACGGTTTATACTTTTGCCGATTCCCATATCGCAGGCCTCCTTAGTTAAAAATACAGTTATAATGTGAAATTTGTGGTGTTTTTTCGGTTATAAATTCTAAAAGTCATACTTTTAATGTCTGTAATAACTATATCACAACAACGCTTCAGATACAACTCTTTTTTTCAATAAAATATTTCTGCTTATTTGTGAAAACAGCCGGGACATTCCGCGGAATGTCCCGGCTAAAGTAAGGATGGGTCAGCCAGTTATCATAAATGCGAAACGAAGAACAAAGAGCAGACAAAGGACTACGGTAAACGGTTTGATTTCTTTTGCTTTACCGGACAGCAGTTTGATCAAAACATATGTGATCAAACCGGCAGCGATACCATTTGCAATCGAATAAGTAAACGGCATAATCGCTACGGTCATAAACGACGGGATCGCTTCTGACATATCCGAGAAGTTCAGTTCTTTCATACTGCTGATCATCAGAACACCAACAAAAATCAGAGCCGGTGCAGTTGCCGCGCCCGGAATAATGCTGACGAATGGAGCAATAATCAGCGAGCAGAGGAACAGCAGAGAAGTAACCAGTGACGTTAATCCGGTGCGTCCGCCTTCTGCGATACCCGCACTGGACTCAACAAATGTCGTTGCCGTGGAAGTACCAAGGCATGCACCTGCGGTTGTAGCCAGCGCGTCACTCATCATAGCCTGCTTCATGCGGGGCATGTCGCCATTTTTATCAAGCATCTTTGCCTGTTTTGCAGTGCCGAGCAGTGTTCCAATCGTATCAAACATATCAACAATCGAGAACGACACAACAATCATAATAATTGTAAAAATCATTTGGAAAACGTTTGTGGAGTTTTTAAACAGACCTGCAAAATCCATCTTGAACAAAGAAACATCGAGGAAATCTTGGAACTGTCTGCCGATGTCAATTGAGAATCCGTGGAATGAAGTAACTCCCAGCGGAATTCCGATAATGGTTGCAACAATGATACCAATGATAATGGAGCCCTTAATCTTACGCGCATGCAGGGCACCAATCACAACCAACCCGATCAGCGCAATAATTGCGGATGCGATCATACCATGATAAACATCCACCGGATATTGCATGCCGCCGGCGGTAACCATACCCTCTGCGTCACCGGTGCTGTTCCAAAGCGAAAAGTCGACCATGCCAACAAATGTAGAACCATTGGCAACGACCAAGCTTGCGTTTTTCAGACCGATCAATGCTAAGAACAAACCAATACCAGCAGAGATCGCTGTTTTTACACAAGTAGGAATTGCACGCACAACCGCCTCACGGAAACCGATAATCGTGATGAAAATAAACAAAATACCGGAAATAAAGACAATCGATAGTGCTTCGCCGTAAGTATAGCCCATTGTAAGAATAACTGTGTAGGCAAAAAAGGCATTCAGCCCCATGCCGGGAGCCTGTGCAAATGGAAGTTTTGCGTAAACCGACATCAAAAATGTACCGAAAAACGCGATCAAACAGGTAGCAAAGAAAACGCCGTTGGAAACCTGGGCGGCATATTCAGCCTGCTCCATAATGTTGAAAGGGTCTGCAAGCATCTGGGGATTCACGATCAGGATATAAGCCATTGCCACAAAGGTTGTAACACCTGCAAGTACCTCTGTTTTTACGTCGGTGTTGTTTTCCTTCAGGTGAAAATAGTTTTCCAGGAAGCCTGCGTTCTTGTTTTCAGCCATATTCTTTCCTCCTCACGGTTTGTTTGTGGTTCCGCCAAGAAAGCCACTTGCGGCGAAACCAGTTTATATTTAGGCGGAAATGAGGCCGCCCTTCCTCCCATTTAAGGTTCTTTTACCAATTGACCCGCTACATATTTTGCCGCCGCAACACGGTCATCAGATAGATAAATAACACGCTCCAGCCGCTGTATCGGAGTTAGTTCCATCGGAGTTCGCAAACTGCTGTCATCGAGCACCACAGCATCAAATTCATAGCCTTCTTCAAAGGAGCCAACCTTGCCGAAGAACGTCCCGCCGCCTTTTGTTCCAAGATAAATTGCTTCCGGCATCGTCAGCGGTTTTAAAGAATCGTCAAGCAGACGCCAGCGCAGTTTGGAAACCTGAACAGCGTCGCTCATTGCACGGAAAATGGATGGAGAGAATCCACCCGCAATATCCGATCCAAGCCCAACCCGGAGGTTACGGTCTAAATACGCACGCACCGGAGCAACCCCGGATGATAGATTCGTATTAGACTGCGGGCAATGCGCAATATAGACGCCGCGCTGTTCCATCAAATCGACTTCTTCCGGACTGGAATAAACACAATGTGCCATAATCGTTTTACAGTCTTGTCCGCCAAACATACCATACCGGTCATACGATTCCCCGTAAAACCGAGTATCGGGGCAAAGTTCCTGCACCCATTTAATTTCGGATTTGTTTTCGGACAGATGCGATTGTACGGGCAGTCCTGTGCGTTTCTGTAATTTTCCGAGGCTTTCCATCAACTGGTCGGTGCACGACGGCGTAAACCGCGGCGTGAGAATCGGTGCGGTATTCTGATAACGCCCCTTGCAGTCCTGAATCCATTTTTCTGTATCGTCAAGTGACTGCTGAGCATCCGATTCACAGAGATAATCCGGGCTGTTGCGATCCATATTTAATTTTCCAACGTATGTTTTCATCCCTGTTTTTTCCATGAGATCCATCAACAGTTTGGTTGCCGGAACATGGATTGTCGCAAAAATGACCGCGCGGGTTGTCGCGCTGTTGGCTAACTCTTCTGCAAAGATACGGTATCCCTTCTCTGCATATGATAGATCTGCGTATTTTGCTTCCTCTGGAAAAGTATTGGTATTGAGCCAGTCAAGCAGTTCCAAATCCATGCCCAGTCCGCGAAATCCATATTGCGGCGCATGCAGATGCAGATCCACTAATCCCGGAATAATCAGCTGATTTCCATAATCTTTGACCGGAATGTTTTGGTAACGCTCGGGCAGGCATTCAAACACACCTGCACAAATTCCGTTTTCACAAATTAAATAGCTGTTTGGATTACTACCTAGATGGTCTTTATCCATACTATAAACTATAGACCCTTTTAGCGCAAATGTTGTTTTTTTCACGCCGATCCTCCTTATATCTATACTGCTTGTATTTATAAAAAATATCATGTATAATACTTATATTTGCAATGGTGCAATAATAATCGAAAAGATTGTTGATTTTGCACCAAGGTATTACATATTACTTAAATGATAGCTGAATATATTTTAAAATTCAAGATGCATTCTACCTAAATTAAGCGCGCTTGTTTCTACAGCAACGCCAGCATTTACGAATGATTCCATTATTCGACAGAAAACGACTATATTGGAAAGAGGATTGTCAATATGTCAATTGAATATGATTTGCCTCATCTTGGCGGAAAACTCATGTCTACTCAGGTCAGTTCCCTGCTCATCAAAGAGTTAAAAGAGGGTGTTTTTTCCGAATCGGAACGCTTACCCTCCGAAGTGGAACTCTCGGAACGTTTGGGTGTCAGCCGAACGGTCATCCGCGACGCACTTTCGGATTTGGAACGCGAAGGTCTGATTGAACGTGTGCGCGGTATCGGAACGGTCATCAACCGCGATATTGTGAACCTGAACAATCGGTTGGATTTAAAATTTGAATACAATGAGTTGATTCGCAGCGCTGGGTATCGTCCCGCAGCCGACAGCATCATGCTTCGATTGGAAAGAGCCGATGCCGAACTTGCAGATATTCTCAAACTCGATGTAGCGGACTCTGTAATCGTCTGCGAAAAACGCATTTTGGCCGGCGACATTCCGGTCATCTACTCAATCGACTATCTGCCGCTGAATCTGTTTGACGGCATAACATACACCGATATGGATTGGTCTGCGCCTGTATTTGATATTTTAGACCGCTACTGCGGATTAAACGTTGTCACAACGATTTCAAAAGTCTATGCGACCAATGGCGATCCGGGTGTCCGCCGCAAACTGGAACTCAACGGTGATGAAGCACTCCTCATGTTGGACGAAGTAGGCTACTGCAAACTCAGCCGTCCTGTTATGCGTTCCTTTGAATTTTACACCAATTTCTTTGAATTTACCATGCTTCGCAAGAAATTTTAATCATTTTTACGTAAATAAGGCGGATACCTTGCATAAGGTATCCGCCTTTTTGTTTAATCTTTTTTGTTATTCAGTTTCCCAAGCAGAAATACGACGCCCATAATAATAAGAATTACGGTGAAGATTCCAGCTAAACCAAAACCCATAATTTCCAAAGAGATAAAAAAATTGGAGATTGCCTGTGCACTAAACATTTCGTATTCCTCCTTACTTTACAAACTGCGGAATCAAATGAAGAATGATGCCGCCCGCAATAACGGAACCAATCTGACCGGATACATTTGCACCAATTGCATGCATGAGCAAATGATTCTGCTTGTCTTCTGCCAACGCCATTTTTTGAATAACACGCGCTGACATGGGGAATGCAGAGATACCGGCCGCACCGATCATCGGATTGATCTTGTCCTTTAAGAACAGATTCATCACTTTCGCAAAGAGCACTCCGCCGATGGAGTCAAATACAAATGCAATCAGTCCCAAGAAAATAATCAGGAACGTTTCGGGACGAACAAAGTTTTCTGCCTGCATCGAGAAGGAAATTGTAATACCGAGCAAAAGCGTAATGATATTTGCAAATTCATTTTGTGCCGTCTGCGACAAGCTGTTTAAGCACCCGCATTCGCGAATCAGATTGCCGAACATCAAGAAGCCTACCAACGCAACCGACATCGGAGCAATGAGACCCGCAATGATTGTAACGATAATCGGGAACAGAATACGGGTTAATTTCGAGATATTTTTCGGGTTATAAGGCATACGGATGCAGCGTTCATGTTTGGTTGTGACCAATTTAATGGCGAACGGCTGAATGATCGGAACCAGCGCCATGTAAGAATAGGCGGCAACCGCAATCGCGCCCATGTATTTGGAATTGAAAATCTGCGAAACCATGATGGAAGTCGGACCATCTGCCGCACCGATAATCCCGATGGAAGCAGCTTCTTTCAAATCAAAGCCAAACAGACATGCAAGCGAGATCGTGAAGAAGATTCCGAACTGAGCGGCCGCACCGAAAATCATCATTTTTGGATTGGAAAGCAGCGGCCCAAAGTCAATCATCGCACCGATGCCGATAAATAGCAGAATCGGCAGCGCTTCGGAAGTCTCGATGGTTGTTTGAAACAGCCACTGAATGATTCCGTGTGATTCGATACCGCCCTCTAAAACCTGATCCAGCACACCGGAAAACGGAAGATTCACCAAAATAGCGCCGAACCCCATCGGCATGAGCAAAGCCGGCTCGAAGCCCTTGCCAATCGCAAAATAAATCAGCAAAGCGCCAATGCAGTACATGATCACTTGCTTATAGGTGATTGCCATGATTCCGGATAGAAGAAATTCCATATTTTTTCGTCCCCTCTTTTACTTTTTTCACCACTAATTTATCAAAAAAAGACCCGTGTTTCGACTAGAAACACAGGTCTTGTCATTTAAAGTTAAACCATGGCATTCAAATGCCCGTGATGTTGATTTAACTGCACATTCTGTGCCGACTACTCCCCCGAAAGAAACAATGCATCTTTGCGCGGAACTCAATATCCAAGTAAGCATAGCATGTCGATGAATATTTGTCAACCTCTTTTCATATTCTGAATCGTTATTGCAATTTGCATAGAGATTGTTATATAATACTGGCAGTTTCACTGTAATCATTTAGCCAAAAAGGAGGAATCTCATGTTCTGCGGAAACTGCGGAGAAAAAATCCCCGACGAAAGCCTCTACTGCATGTTTTGCGGTAAGCCTGCAACACCTGCCCAGCCCGATGCGGAAGAAGAACCTTTGGACAGCACAGAAGAAGAATGGGACGGCCGTGCAATTTGGGAAGCCTGCCGGCTCGAACAACAGAATAAGCAATTCGGGCTTAATATGGAAGAGCCTTTGGATAGTCCCGAACCCGAGATTCTGCCCGAGGTAGAGCCACAGCCCGAGGCGGAACCACAACCGGAACCGTCTGTAATACCCGAACTTCCACCGGAACCGGAAATCATCCCAGAACTTCCATCAGAGCCGGATATCATTCCGGAATTTTCATACGATCCATTCACAATACCGGATTTTTCATCTGAACCGGAATTGGATTCTATACCCGAGTTCTTGGATGAGCAAGAACCGGATTTTCCGGATTCACCCTATATAGATACATCCATGCAGACCGATTCTTCTAACGAAGTGGATTCTGCATCTCAAAAAGTCTGTAAGCGCTGTGGCAAACCACTTTCCGAAACCAGCATTTCCGAATATTGCTTGGATTGCTTATACAGCCCAGACGTGTTAAATCCGGAAAAGCCGGAGTTTGACGCGCTTCCTGTGGAATTGGACGCTCCGAAATTGGACAGTCCGGAAAAGCCGATTCCTCCGCGCAAAAATCGTTTGATCATGATTCTTTTAATAACAATTGCTGTGCTTGCGGTTGCGGCATCTGCTGTTTTTTTGATACCAAGGCTTATGAAAAATAACGAGAAACCCAATAACCCGTCGCAATCAACCATACAGCGGCAGGAAGAAAACTTAAACAAAGCAATCGGTTTTGCGCAGGAAATGGTCAAAGAAGCCGCTTATGCGCCCGACAGCATTCATTTTGACGCATCCACCGCACAGTGTACCGTTGAAGCAGGCGATTATACCGTAACCCAGCAATTCGAGCGGCAGACCCCGCAGGGTGAAGTCGTGACCGCCACCTATACGGCAATCTTAAATTTGGGCGGCGAAACGGGATATATCCCAATTATGCTGAAAGTGGATGAATCCATACTCTTTGATTACCGTTAAGTTTCCTTTCTATTTGGACAATTGTAATTCGTGCAGTCGGCGCAATCATGTTTCGCACAAAAAACAGAACAGTCGGACGTAAGCTTGACCAAAAACCAGCAGCTTTTTACCGGGTAAAGCATCAGCCCTTCTGTCACCGAGACGCCAAGAAGATTAGATGCATCGGTTTCCTGAACAGCTAGGCGCTGTGCCTGAATCGGCAGATTTGCAGGCGCTTCCAAGCGTTTTGCCGCTCCAATATTTCGTAATTTGCACGCTTCTTGAAACCGTTCCAACAGCTGCTTTTCCATTCCAAATAAGTAGGTATCGGCCATTGCATGCAGCACCATAGCCGCCAAATAATTGTTTTTTTCAAAGTACTGCTTGGCCAGCTGTTCCACACCGCCGCCTATTGTACTCATCAAATAAGCAACGTCGTCCCCAGTCTGCAAATAAGGCCCCTGCAAATCTTTTGGTGCCTTGCTGAATGCAATGACCGCTTTGGGAACGGCGGTACTCCAAAAAAACGGTTCCAGCTGCTGACAGCATAACTGCAATTCTTCGTGCGCCGAACTTTCCTGCGGACAGGATAACTGATGCAATACATCTTCCTTGTTGAGCTGTCGAGAAAATCGAGTAAGTAAAATCCGATCAGCCATAACGTTCCCCTTTCTTCACTGTACTCAATCTTATCAGTATAGCGAAAAAGATTCTTTCAAGTCAATTTTTTAGCCTTAAAAAGCCTGCATGACGCTGCGTTATGCAGGCTTTTTATATTGATCCAGCATTGCGCGCACGTCTTCACGCAGCAAATTATTTTGATAAGCCCACCCACTTTTGCTCAGCGGATAATCACTCAGCTGATTTTGGGAATCCGGCGGCGGAGCCGCATCCTCACGCGTAGAAAAACTGCCGCATTGCTGCTGGATGCGTCTGCCCACTTCCCGTGACAGTACAAAATCAATAAACGCCTTTCCCTCATTTGGATGACCACATCCGGAAAGCAGAGCAACCGGCGTAATCGTCCAACCGGTATCCGGATAAACAACCGATTCAATCATCAGCCCCGCATTTTTCATGCGAATCTGATCAGAAAGACGGCCAACCATGATTGGATACATTCCCAGCCCTGTTTTCTGCGCGGCGGTCAAATCATTCTGCGCGTAGGTTTCCGCATTGTTGAGAAGATTTTCCAACAGCTGAACGCCCTCTTTTTGTGCCCTGGACTGTATCACCGAAACGCACCAGGTATCCCCGCCAAAAGAGGTGTCCGGATTGGGTAAAAGCAGATGTCCGCGATATTTTGGGTCTGCCAATTCCTGTAATGTCTGCGGAAGAGCCTCATTCTCAAAGGTCTCAGCAAATGCCTGTGGATGGTAACCAATCGCATAGAGTTCCAAGCAAAAGGAACTCCAATAGCCGTCATCATCCATAAAACGCGTGTCATGATGCACACGCTCGTCCGAAAGATATCGTTCTAACAGATGTGCACGTTTTAATCTCTCGTGCAGATTCGCAGTCCCTCCAAGATATACATCGACCTTTTTGCTTCCATTTAAATCAAGAAAAAAGCGTTCCGCCTCTGCCGCACCCATCACCGCATAAGATACACTGCATCCTGTCTGCTCGGAAAAAAGTTCCGCCATCCATTTGACAACATCTTCATCCATTGACGCCGCCAAATTTAAGTTTCCGTCCGCCAGTGTATCCGTAGTCTGCAAATAAGCTTGGCTGTCGGAAGGTTCGTTCGGTAAAATTGGGGAATCCGTACAGGCTGTGGCTAACAATATAACGCACGAAACAGCCGCGGCTAACATGATTGTCCTCATCACAGCAATTCCTTTCATTCCTGTTTTCCAATCAGTTTTTGACAAAAGGGAAAGAGCTTACCGCTAAGACAAAACACGATCCCTTTTCCCGACTGCACATCGTAAACTTCATTGTAATCGTTTCCGTAAACCGAAAGGAACAGCCATCCTCCTGTGTCATCCAGTTTCTTTACGCTGATTACATATTTTGCAATTCCGCGGCTGCGAATCGCATAATCAAGTTCTGCCCCCTCAACGGATGTTCCTGCTAAAATAATTTCTCGAAGTGTTTTGATATCTCCCGGTGAAATCGAAACCCGATCATTTCCAGCAATCAACACCACGTTATGTTCCGGCACAAAAAAATCTGCTAAATTTTCCACCGTATAGACCTGTTTTTGCAGCAAAGCGGTCGCACAGCGAAGGTCAAACAATCCATTGCTTTGGCAGTAAGCTGGGTCTTTACAAAGCAAAGAGTCATTAAGTGAAAATGAATTGCTTTCCCCATCAATATAAGTAATTTTACCGTTCAAAACCGGCGCATCCGCTTCTGATAAGCCATGTTTCAAAGCAGAATTTCGGTATATTCTCTGAGAAATTTCAAGCATCTCATCGCGGTTTTTCATATCTGCGGTTCCCCATCTAAAATCCTGTACTTCCAGCGAAACAGGAATTGCCGCCGTGTTTCGATTTCGCAGTGTTTCACGGTCATCAATGCATACCGTCTGCCCCTGCTGAAAAGCCTTTGCTAAAATGATCGCACTGACCGACAGCATGACAATCACATAAAATCCCACCGCAATATAAGCTAAATAACGTTTTTGTATCCGTAAATTTTGAAAGCGCCGCATCATTAAATCCTCCGCCGCATATTCCGAAATCCACTTTCTACTTTTGTTTTATCGCCAAAATATAAAATGACCTTGGTACCCTGCCCTTGTGCGCTTTCAATTTCCAAATCGCCGCCCTGTGCAATCATGCAGTTTTTGCAGATACACAGCCCCAGTCCGCTTCCACGGTTATCGGATTTTGCAGGACGATAAAACGGTTCGAAAATCCGGCTGAGCAAAGCTGGATCGATTCCGATTCCGTTGTCTTCCACAATCAAACGCACCGGTCGGATGTCGGCAAAAATCGTAATGCGCGTACACCCGCTATATAAAATACTGTTATCCAGTAAATTGAGCAGTATTTCGCGAACACGCTGATAATCGAAACAAACCTGTATGTCACTGCAATTGACCGCAAGCACAATTCCGGTATGCTCCAACCTCGGTTTTAATATCCGCGCACATTCCCCACACACCTGTGAAAGTTGAAACCACGTGGGATCAAACGTATACTCCGCTTTTTGATAACGGGAAATACTAATGATTTTTTCTACAACATCCAGCAGATTTTTGCCCGCTTCCTCAATATAGCCCGCGCTCAGCTTTACATCTTCTTCCCTGCTGATGCGGCGAATGATATCTGAATAGCCGATAATGGAGGTCAGCGGCGTTTTCAGCTGATGGGTCGCACTATTAAAAAATAAGTTTTGTTTTTCTTTTTCGAGCTTCAGCTGTTCCAAATTGCGGTCGCTGTTCTCCTTTAAATGTATAAACGCAGATACCAGAGTTTGAAATTCCGGTTCATATGTTTCTTGTTTTAGTTGGGCTGTGGCATCCTTTTGCATATCCTGAATTGCATTCGTGAAACGCACAGCAGGCAGTACTGCCTGCTGTGCGAGAAAATAACTGCCGATATAGCAAAGAACCGTGGCAAACGCAATCAGTGCCGTCAGTGCCGCTGCTAAATTCTGTAGTAGTTTCGCATGACCCATCGGTGAAAGGTAGCGAATTGCGCCAATGGTGTAGTCATCACAATAAATGGGACTGGAAAACGAAACCACCGGAGAACCGTTCCAATCCGTCAATGTATAAGCTTTTGTTCCGGAAACTGCGCTTAACACGTCCCCTGACAGCGCCATCCCCGATGTCATACCGGAATCTCCAATCAATTCCCCATCCATATCAAAAAACTGCACGCGCATGCCAAGCGTATCGGACAGTGTTTCACTGAAAGCAGGCGCCGCCGCAAGCAGTTCCCGCCGCTGATCGCCGAGATTCCCCAGCCCTTCCAGCTGCTTCATCACATAAATTTGGCTGGCATAGCTTTCATTGGTCAGCAGTTCGACCGACGTTTTTTTCATTTGATTATATACCGTCGTCATAGTCGTTACGAAAAAAAGAATCAGCACCGGCAGCACCATACATAAATTCATAAAAATAATTCGGCTTTTAAGCCCCAATTGTTTCTGCATTTACGGCACCTCAAATTTGTATCCAACACCATAAACCGTTTTTATATAAGACCCGCAGCTACCAAGTTTTGTGCGCAGACGTTTGATGGAAATATCCACCGCACGCGTATTGCCCATATAATCAAAACCCCAAATATTTTCCAAAAGCTGGTCCCGTTTGAGGACATTCTTGTGATGGCGCGCCAAGTAATACAGCAAATCAAACTCTCGATAAGTCAGTTCCACCGATTTTCCGTTGCATAAAACGCGTCGGCCGCCGATATCGATTTCCAAATTTCCATATGCGATTGTATTGTTTGAATCCGACGAGGAGCAATCCGCTTGCTTATCGCGCGAAATACTCATGCGTCTCCATAATGTTTTCACCCGCAAAACCAATTCTTTATTATCAAACGGTTTTGTAATATAGTCGTCCGCACCCAGCTCAAGCCCCAATATTTTATTGAGCCTTTTATCGCTGGCTGTCAAGAAAATAACCGCGGCAGAACGATCTTGTTCCTGAATTGCGCGTAGCACATCATAGCCGTTGATATCCGGCAGATTGATATCCAACAGCACAATATCAGGTTTATGTACGGCATATGCTTCCACTGCTTCACGACCGCTATAGGCACAAATGGTATCATATCCTTCCAGTTTCAGGTTGAGCCGAATCAAATTGACGATGCTCTGTTCGTCATCTACAATCAAAACTTTCGTGGATTCCACCTCCTTTGATACCAAGTGGAACTTATTGCATATCCGCTATTCTTATTGTACACAAAAATTAAATTTTGTCTATAACTTATAAAAAATGCGGCTTTGCACAAAAATGCAAAGCCGCATTTATTTTCTTTTAAGTAACAATTTTCGTATGGTCATCCGACCCGTCATCTTCAAACACAATAAACTCATGAAAATCTAAGTATACCCGTTCATTGCCAAACAGCCGGTCATAGCTGTGGCTGTCCGTAATCACGCGCAGGATCTCGCCGCCGAGATCGATGCGGCAGTCATTGACGTCCCCAAGATAATACATGGAATGGATTTTTCCCTCCAACTGCCCCTCGTCAATGGACAGCTGAATGTTTTCGGGACGAATCGACACAATCACATTTCCGGTGCGCGGACCATCATATGGAATCGACTGCCCTATACCAACCAACTCGATTCTGCCGCCTTTGACCTGCCCTCTTAGGAAATTGACTTTTCCAACAAAGTCCGCAACAAATTGATTGGCCGGATGACGGTAAATCTCAATCGGAGAATCAACCTGCTGGATAATCCCTCGATTGATTACCACAACTTTATCGGACATTGCCATTGCTTCCGTTTGGTCATGGGTCACATAAATAACAGTTATGCCGAACCGCTTTTGAATTTCCTTGATTTCAAACCGCATGCTTTCCCTCAGTTTTGCGTCTAAGTTGGACAGCGGTTCATCCAATAACAGCAAATTCGGTTCTGCTACCAAAGCCCGCCCCAACGCTACACGCTGCTGCTGTCCACCCGAAAGCTGTGAGGGCATACGGGTCGCATATTGCGTAAGATGTACAACATCTAAAATCCAATCCACTTTTTTCTGAATGACTTGTTTTGGCTGTTTCTTCATTTTCAGCGGGTATGCAATATTGTCAAAGACCGTCATGTGCGGCCATACCGCATAGGACTGGAACACCATGCCGATATCCCGTTTTTCCGGTGGGATAAATACCGTTTCGGAACTGACGACAGTTTTGCCGATGCTGATTTGACCGGTCGTGGGTTTTTCAAATCCAGCAATCATGCGGAGCATGGTTGTTTTGCCGCATCCGGATGGTCCTAACAGCGTCGTAAATTCTTTATCTTCAAATACTTGTGTAAATTCTTTGAGCACAACGACATCGCCAAACGCTTTTGACACATTGGAAATCGTTACATTTGACACAATTCTTCCCCCTTTTGTAATGGCGCCCGTCTATAGCGAAACAGATTTAAATGGAAAATTCCCCTTTGGTTAGTTTATTAAGCACCCAGTTTACCACAATAACCAAAACCAAAATCGCGGTTGCCAGCGCAGAAGCTGTCTGCTGGCTGTGATAGGTCTGATAGGTAAACAGCTCATAACCCAGCGTTTTGGTATCGGTGGAATAAAGCAGGGTGGACATCGTCAGTTCATAGAAACACGGCATAAAAATCAAAAACCAGCCCGCTACGACCGACGGCCCAATCAAAGGAATCGTGACATTTTTAAAACTGCGAAGCCAGCTTGCGCCGGACACCAAAGGCGCTTCCTCGAGCGAGGGGTGAATCTGCGTCATTGCGGAAACAACGGTGCGCATCCCCATCAGTAAGTATTTAATCATATAGGCGATGATCATAATAATCAGCGTATTGTAAATATTAATTCCGAATTTACCGGACATTGTCATAATGAGCGAAAGCGCAATGACAACGCTCGGCGTTCCGGAACCAACCGTAATCAGAAAATCCGGAATGCGTCTTCCCTTGACACGGGTGCGCGTCAGCAAATATGCCATTACACAGGAAATGACAATTCCAAACGATGCCGCCATCGTGGCAGAAACCAAGCTGTTTTTGGCGGAACCCATGATTGCTTTCCTTGTAAAAATGGTTTTCCAGTATTTCAGCGTCATATTTTGCAGAGAGATCGGTTTTCCCATATTTACCGTAAAGGAAGTCAGCGCCACTGTAACAAATGGAATCACAACCACTACCAATGCAAACAGACATACCAAAATGGTAATCGGGATTCTCCATCTGCCTAAATCCACAATGTTCGGACGTGTGGATTTTCCGGATACGGTAATATATTGGCGTTTTCCGACAACGAATGTGGAAACGTATAACACGATATTTGCAATAATCATGAGAAATACTGCAAGTGTTGTTGCATCCGTCAAGCCTTCCTGTGAACCTATGTAAACAAAGTCAATAATACGTGTTGTGACCGTATCAATTTGACCGGGTGCACCAATAATCGACGGAATCCCATAGCAGGAAGCCGCTGATACAAAGACCAGCAGAGCCGCCGCCACGATACTGGGGAGCATCATCGGCAGTGTCACAGTTGCAACGGTTTTGATTGGCGAAGCACCGGAAACTTTGGAAGCTTCCTCCAAAGACGGATCCATTTTTTCCATTGCCCTGGAAATGGTGATGAATGCGTATGGGTAATAGAACGTAGTCAGCACCCAAACCAAACCGCCGATACTATAAATATCAAACGGGGTTTCGGATAGGTGAAACAGGTTTTGTAAAAATACATTTAAATTTCCCACCGTAGGATTGAGAAGCCTAAGCCACGCCATAGCTCCAACATATGGCGGAACCATATAGGTCATCACAAACAAGGTACGGAAAAATTTTTTTCCATATAAATTCGTGCGTCCGACCAGCCAAGCAAGCGGAAACGCAATCAGCACCCCAAAAACCATGGAAAGACTTGCCGTGACCACCGTATTTTTTAAAGCGTTCCAGTTTAAAGAATAGGTGTAGACGCGCTTAAACGCTTCCAGCGAAAACGTTCCGTTTGAAAAGAACGCACGGAATACGAGATAAATCAGCGGAAACACTTCAAAAATCAGGAGGAACGCTACAATTGCCAAGATGATGACCCATTTGACGTCGAGGTAAAATTTTTTTTTGGTCAAAGTCCCTGCCGCAGGTCGCGCCATATCTCACCACTCCTCTGCAAATATTTCTTCCCTCAACACAGATACAAGATCCCAAAGCAGTGGGGACTCTTTTGTTTCCCCGCCGCTTTGGGATAGCATTCGGGTTTTACTTTTTATCCTGAATCTTTACAAATTCTTCAAACTTGGTTCTGAGTTCTTCCCTGTTTTTATAGCAGTTTTCCCAATTGATCGGCATATTGTTTTCCATGATTTCCGTTGTAGGGATCGCATCATAAGGCGGGTTCGGGAAGTCGGTACGCACAGAGTGCATCCAAGCCTTCACAATATTTTCTTGTCCATCTTGATTTAAGAACCATTTTGTAATTGCTTCACAAGCGGCTGTGTTTTTATTTGCGCTCCATTCTTCGTTGACTGTCATGATGGTTGACGGGATTACGATTGTTCCGTCGGTCGGATAGATTACTTCCAAAAGGGAGCCTTCTTCTTCACGTTTCTTTAAAACGGATTCTTCCAGTACCATAATTTCTTTACATTCGCCGGTTTCCAGCTTGGTCAGTGCAACCGAACCGGATTCCACCATAACATTCTGTTTGCCGAGCGCCTCATAGTATTCATACCCGTACTTATCTTTCAGCGCGGAAATGGAAGCCATTGCCGTACCGGATGTCAGCGGGTTCGACATGGAGATTGTACCTTGCATGCTTTCATCAAACGCAAAGTCATAGAAAGAATTCGGCAGTTCGTCTTTTGAATATTTTTCCGGATTGTAGGCCAGCACCATGTTGCAGATACGAACCGGATACCAATAGCCTTCTTGGTCATATTCCTGCGACAGCGCCGCCGCATCCTCATAAATGTAGGGGTGCAGAAGATCTTTTTCCTTCAGTTCCAAAGAATACGATGGTTCCGCCACCATCATCATGTCGCATCCAAGCACGCCTGCGTCGATTTCTGCCGCAATTTTTGCCTGCAGCGTGCCGGTCCCGCCATAGAAAAATTCAATATCACAGTCGGGGAAAACATCTTCCAGCTGACGGTCAATCTGTTCAATAATGTCTTCATACATCGAAGTATAGATCACAACTTTACCGGTAGGATTATCGGATTGCGCCTCTTGCGGCTCCGCATCACCGGTTACAGCAGAAGGGGCCTGATTTTCGGCAGGATCCGGTTTCTGCGATGAGCAGCCTGCCATTGCTGTCAAAGCCATTAAACCTGCAATCAAAAATGCCAGTAGTCTCTTTGTTCGCATATCATTTTCCTCCTTAATTGTTGTGGATATGCCGGAGATAAAATCGCACCGGCAACTGTTTTCAGGGAATCCTTGTTTTGTTAAAAATTATACAAATATTCCCCTCTATTCCATCATAAATTATGAATGATTCATAATGATTTCATAATTGTTTCATCATTGTAACAATTTGAATGGAGTTTCTAGGCTTGTTTTCGATTTTTCAGCAATTTTCGTTCTAAAATCGGATGCTTTATGGGTTTACAAGCACAGTTCGTCTGATTCCTGCATACTCTAATACAGAAACCTGAAAGGAGCATGTACATGCCGAATATATATCTTTCACCGTCCACACAGGAATTTAATCCCTACATAGGCGGTGGCAATGAGGAATATTATATGAACCTGATCGCTGACGCCATGGAGCCCTATCTGCGTTCCAGCGGTATTCGTTTTACCCGAAATACGCCTACCATGACAGCGGCTTCCTCAATTAGACAATCTAACCAAGGCAATTATGATGCGCATGTTGCTTTGCATTCAAATGCGGCTCCTGAAGAGGAAGCCGGTATGCGGCAGGGCAGTGAAGTTTTTTACTACCCGACCAGCCAGCGGGGCAAGCGCCTTGCAACGATCATTGCCGAAAATTTGAAAATGATCTACCCGTATGAGTGGCTAGTCAAAACAAAACCAACCACCTCATTAGGCGAAGTCTCGAAAACAAGAGCACCTGCTGTTTTGATTGAATTTGCATATCATGACAATGAAGAGGATGCCGATTGGATTCGGCAGAACATCAGCGAAATTGCCGCGAACGTCGTGTTGTCTCTCACCGAATATTTTGGCATCCCGTTTATTGAACCTCAGCCGGTTCGCAAAGGCGTTGTCACGGTAAAATCCGGTTGGTTGAATATTCGAAAACGTCCCAGTCTGCAAGCGCAGGTCATTGCAAGAGCTTGGAATGGAAACCCCATTACGGTTTATGGAGAATGGCTAGGCTGGTATGTGGTGGATTATTACGGAACCATTGGATATGCTGACGCACGGTATATCCGTCTAGTTTGAAAGGGGTTAATCGTATGAATGAACATTATCCATTTGAGTTGGCTCCCCTGCCTTATCCTGCGAATGCACTGGAACCATACATCGATGAGCAGACCGTTTTGCTTCATCATAACGCACATCAGGGCGGTTATGTAAAAAAACTCAATGCCGCGTTAGAATGCGCACCCAAGGAGATCAAATGTTTGTCGCTTGAACAGCTTATCATTCAGTATCCAACGTTTCCTCTGCCATGCAGATGTGACATTATGCGAAACGCCGGAGGCGTTTATGCGCACGAACTCTATTTTGACTGCATGACTCCCTGCCCGTCCTCCTCGGTGCCGGTTGGTCAGCTGGCGTGTGCAATTGATCGCTGTTTTGGTTCGTTTGAATCCTTTAAAAAACAAATGACGCAAATCGCGCTTTCGCAATTCGGTTCGGGTTGGGCATGGCTGGTTTGCTGTCCAAACGGAAATCTGCAGATTCTCTCCACAATGAATCAAGATATTCCTCTGACGGTCGGACTGCGACCGATTTTAGTGGTCGATGTTTGGGAACACGCGTACTATCTCAAATATCACAATAAACGAGCAGACTATATTGCCGCATGGTGGAATTTAGTCGATTGGGGCTTTGCAAATTTAAATTACATTCAGTAACCTGCTTTTATAAATTCGATTGGTTACATAGAGATCGAATCCCGTCCAATGGAAAATCCATTGGACGGGATTTCTGCATGTTTTCAGACATTTTGAAGAATATAAGGATGTGTTTGTTGAGTGCTTATCTCCCTATTGTATAATTATTTAAAACTATACAAATTGTTTATAATTAAAATTGAAAATCCCTTGACAAACATGCATTCGTATAGTAAGATAAAGATAAATCAGTAATTGTTATTGTTATTGCACGCTTCACACATGATTAAAAAGCAAAGTAGAGGATTTGATGATATGAAATATTCAAGACAACGGGAGCTAATTCATCATACTGTACTGCAAAACGCAATCCATCCCACAGCCGATATGGTATATACAATGGTTCGTGCCAAAGAGCCGAATATCAGCCTTGGCACCGTTTACCGGAATTTGAACCTGCTGTCCGATCAGGGACTGCTCAAAAAAATCAGTGTCCCGAATGCATCCGATCACTTTGATGGCAGAGTAGATGACCATAATCATATTCTGTGTGAAAAATGCGGGCAGGTGTTTGATATTGACCTAGGCGACATGTCAATACTGGATGAAAAAATCAACAAGGAATCCGATTTTATTATTACCGGATATGAGGTTTTGCTGACAGGTATTTGTCCTGAATGCCAAGCCAAAGAATAAAATTTATAAAAGAAAGAGGTCTGGACATGAAAGAGTTAAAAGGCACCAAAACGGAAGCAAATTTGATGGCTGCATTTGCAGGTGAATCGCAAGCACGAAATAAATACACCTATTATGCCTCAAAGGCCAAAAAAGAAGGCTTTGTTCAGATTGGTAATCTGTTTGAGGAAACAGCAAACAACGAAAAAGAACATGCAAAGATTTGGTTTAAACTGCTGCATGACGGCGGCATTCCCGATACTGCTTCGAACCTGAAAGATGCTGCAGCCGGTGAACACTATGAGTGGACCGACATGTATGCAAAATTTGCAAAAGAAGCAAAAGAAGAGGGCTTTGATAAAATCGCCTATTTGTTCGAAGGAGTTGCCAAAATCGAAAAAGAACATGAGGAGCGGTATCAGGCACTACTGAAAAATGTTGAAACCGAACAGGTATTTCAGAAAACCGGTGTCGTGATTTGGCAGTGCTCCAACTGTGGACATATTCATGTTGGCGAAAAAGCGCCGACTGTCTGCCCGGTTTGTGACCATCCGCAGGCATATTTCCAGATTGTTGCAAAAAACTATTAAGATGCTGAAAAAGACGGTGCCGCTCATACTTTTGCGGCACCGTCTTTTTTAAGAGGGGTGTATTTATGGATCTGATTTATCCGCTGAAACTTGCACTTGCCGGAACCGGATTTACCTTTTTTTGTACGGCACTCGGTGCATCCATGGTATTTCTGTTCCGCGGAGAAGTGCGTGCACATCTTCAGCGAATCTTTTTAGGATTTGCGGCGGGAGTCATGATTGCGGCCTCGGTTTGGTCGCTGTTGGTACCCGCAATTGACATGGCAAAAGAAAAGGGCGGAACAGGGCTGGTTCCTGCTGTCGGCGGTTTTATCGTCGGCGGACTGTTTTTGCTGACTCTTGATCGGCTTCTTCCCCATCTGCATGCAGAAACGCAGGAAGTCGAAGGCCTGCCAGCTTCTTGGAAACGCACAACGATGCTGATTCTTGCGGTTACACTGCATAACATTCCGGAAGGAATGGCCGTAGGGCTCGCCTTTGCGATGGCGGCACAGCAAAACAGCGGTACCACTTTAGCCGGAGCGGTCGCTTTAGCCATCGGCATGGGACTGCAGAATTTTCCGGAGGGTGCGGCTATTGCTCTGCCGCTGAAAAAAGAAGGATTCTCTAACAAAAAGGCTTTTACATATGGTGCATTGTCCGGAATCGTGGAGCCGATTGCAGGTGTGCTGACGGTGTTAGCCGCTTCTGGTGTGCAAAGCATTTTGCCATGGATTTTGTCATTTGCGGCTGGAGCTATGATTTACGTGGTTGTGGAAGAATTAATTCCCGAAGCGCATTTGGGAGAACACTCCAATATTGGAACGATGAGTGTCATGTTTGGATTTCTAGTGATGATGGCGCTGGATGTCGCGCTTGGATAATAAAAAAGCCCGCCTAAAGCGGGTTTTTTTATTATCCATTGATCATTTCAATTAACAAAGCTTCTGCCTGCGTAGCATCTGCTTTTCCTCGAGTTGCTTTCATAACGCCGCCGATGAGCGCTTTAACGGCTTTCACCTTGCCGGCACGATAATCTGCAACCGCATTCGGATTGTCCTTTACGACCTGTTCACAAATCTTGCGCAGTTGGTTCTCGTCAACTCCAGCCAAATCGCTTTCCGAAACCAATTCTTTGACTGGTTTTCCGGTATCAAGCATTTTGTCCAAGGTCGTCTTGGCAAGATTCATCCGCATCTTGCCGGACTCCATCAGCACTGCGAGTTCACGGAGCATTTCCGCCGAAATTGATAGATTACAGGCTTCTTTTTCCTCATCCGTAGGAAGTCTGCGAAATACCTGTCCCAAAATAAGGTTTGCTACCGTTTTCGCATTTTTGAGTCCTTTGACTGCCTCATCAAAAAACTCTGCAACCCTGCGGTATTTAATCAAAAGAGCCGCATCCGCAGGAGGCAGTCCGTATTCGTTCGCATATCGATCGTATTTTTCGTCGGGCAGTTCCGGAAGCCGCTGTTTTGATTCTTCTACCTGCTCGGGTGTTGTCACAATCGTCACAAGATCCGGATCACGGAAATAGCGGTAATCCTGTGCATCTTCTTTACTGCGCATTCCTTCGGTTACTCCGTTTGCATCATCATAACGGCGGGTTTCCTGAATCACTTCTTCCCCGCTGTCCAAAAGATCAGCCTGACGGTCAAACTCATACTGCATTGCTTTTGCCATGAATGCAAATGAGTTCATATTTTTAATTTCGGTACGTGTTCCGAATTTGTCGGAACCAACCGGACGAATTGAAATGTTCACGTCACAGCGAAGCGAACCTTCCTGCATTTTGCAGTCTGATACGCCGATATATTTCATAATCAGCTGTAACTTTTCAACATATTCTCTCGCTTCATCGATGCTGCGGATATCTGGTTCGGTGACCACCTCAATAAGCGGAACGCCGCCGCGGTTGTAGTCGACATAAGTGTCCCCGCGCTGATGTACGAGTTTGCCCGCATCCTCCTCAATATGGATGCGGTTGATGCGGATTTTTCTGCCGCTGTCCAGCTGAATGTAGCCGTTTTCGCAGAGCGGTTTATCAAACTGCGAAATCTGATACGCTTTCGGCAGATCCGGATAGACATAGTTTTTTCGGTCCATCTTGGAAATCGGCGCAATTTCGCAGTGCGTCGCAAGACCTGCCATAATAGCGTAATTTACAACCGCACGATTGAGTTTTGGCAGTGCACCCGGCATACCGGTGCAGATCGGACAGCAGTGGGTGTTCGGGTCCGAACCAAATTCGGTCGTACAGCCGCAGAAAATCTTTGTTTTAGTCGATAATTCGATATGGGTTTCCAGTCCCGATACTAATTCATAGTTCATAACTGCACCCCCATTTTTGTCGCTTTAAAACTGGTGTTTCTTGTTTCCTGCTCATAAGCATATGCTCCGTTTAGGATTGCGGCTTCTTGGAAACGGGGACCGATCAGCTGCATACCAATCGGAAGTCCTTTTGCATCAAAACCGCAAGGAACGGATACCGCAGGCAGTCCGGAAATGCTGACCGGAACGGTGCAGATATCAGTCAGATAATCCTCGGTCGGGTCACTGTGCGTTCTGCCGCACGGGAACGCCGTCATCGGAACCGTTGGCGCAAGCATTATATCACAGGATGCGAACGCGTCGTCAAAGCCTTTGACGATGGTGCCGCGCAGATTCTGCGCTTTTTTATAGTAAGCATCATAATATCCGGAAGAAAGCACGTAGTTTCCGAGCATGATTCGTCTCTGCACTTCTTTTCCGAATCCTTCACTGCGTGTTTTGCACACCATTTCATGAATGCTGTTATAATTTTCCGCACGATAGCCATAGCGAATGCCGTCATAACGCCCAAGATTGGATGCGGCTTCCGCACAGGCAAGGATATAATAAACAGGGAGCGCATGTTTTAGCTCGGGCAGCTTAAATCTAACAATTTCGGCGCCCATGCTTTCATAAACCTTGATTGCGTCGTTCATCGCAGTCAAAACTTCTTGGGAAAGCCCTTCAAAGTATTCATCCGCAATGCCGATTTTCATCCCCTTGATGTCTTTTTTCAAAGTCGGAACGGTCGGCTGTTTTTTGCCCTGCGAAGTAGAATCCATCGGGTCATATTCCGCAATTGCATCGAATACCAAAGCCGCATCTTCTACACTGGTTGTGATGGGGCCGATTTGATCAAGGCTGGATGCAAACGCAATCAGCCCGTAACGGGATACCGCACCGTAAGTCGGCTTTAATCCCACGAGTCCACAGAAACTTGCCGGCTGTCGAACCGAACCGCCCGTATCCGAGCCCAGCCCGTAAGCGGCAATATTTCCGCCCACCGCGCTGGCAACGCCGCCGCTGCTTCCTCCGGCAACATAATTCGGGTTTTGCGGATTGACCGAACCGCCGAAGTAAGAATTTTCGCAGGAAGAGCCCATTGCAAACTCGTCCATATTGGTTTTGCCAAGCAGAACCGCATTCTGCTTTTGAAGCAGTTTCCAAACAGTGGCATCGTAAATCGGTTTATAGCCTTTTAGCATTTTGGAAGCACAGGTTGTTTCAATGCCGGCTGTGGAAAAGTTGTCCTTAAGTGTCATCGGGATTCCCTCGAGCGAACGCAGAGATTCTCCCGCAGCAATGCGCGCATCCACCGCTTTTGCCGCTTTCAGCGCGGTGTCCTCAGTAACCGTAATATAAGCATTGAGCACTTGATTTTCTTTATGAACCGCGTCCAAATATGCCTTCGTCAGTTCGACACAAGAAATCTGTTTTTCGGAAAGCATCCGGCTCAGTTTTGCAATCATCGCCTTAACCTCGCTTTCTGACAAGGAAACAGCCGTCCTCGCCGCCATCCACATTTTTTAAGATCAGTTCCCGGTCTAAAGAAGGAACCACTACGTCCTCACGGAACACATTGGATAAGTTGTTGATATTATCGAATCCGGTATCGCCCACATCCGCCGCCTGAATGGTGTCGGCAAATGCAATGATATCCTGCATATCATGTGTAAGCGCATCCAGCTGTTCTTCCGGAACGTCCAATTTTGAAAGCAAAGCAATATTTTTAATTTCTTCCTTTGTGACCACTGTGCGCCCTCCTTATCTCAGTTTAATATGCACCTCACGCAGCTGCGCTTCGGTTGCTTCTGCCGGAGAACCCATCATCACATCCTGTGCGTTGGAGTTCATGGGGAATGCAATGATTTCACGAATATTGTCCTCTCCGGTCAAGAGCATAATCATGCGGTCAACGCCCGGCGCCATGCCCGCATGCGGCGGTGCACCATATTCAAATGCATGATAGAGCGCTGAAAATTTGCTCTGAAGATCTTCTTCTGTATAGCCGGCAATCTCAAATGCACGGCGCATGGTATCCAAGTCATGGTTACGCACTGCACCCGAAGAAAGCTCCACACCATTGCAGACGATATCATACTGATAGGCGAGCACATCGAGCGGATTTTTTTCGTTCAGGGCTTTCAGTCCGCCCTGCGGCATTGAAAACGGATTATGGGTAAAGACGGTCGCACCGGTTTCTTCGTCCTGTTCAAACATCGGGAAATCAACAATAAAGCAGAAACGGAACGCATCTTTTTCAATCATATCCAAACGGGTTGCAACTTCTGTACGGATCTGACCGGCAAATTTCGGTGCTTCCCGCTTGCTGTCCGCAATAAAGTAAAGCACATCTCCGGATTTTAGACCTGCACGGTTTGCAATTTCCTGACGCTGAGCATCGTCGAGGAATTTATCAATCGGTCCTTGATACTTCATGTTTTCGTCGACTTTTACATAGCCCAAGCCTTTCATGCCGATGGACAAAGCAAACGACTCCATCGATGCAAAAAAGCTGCGGGGCTGTGAAGCCGCACCCGGTACATTGACCGCGCGGACGCATTTTCCGCGGAACGGCTTAAAGTCGGTGACCTCAAACAAATCGCTCAAATCAATGATCTCCAGCGGATTGCGAAGGTCCGGTTTATCCGTACCGTATTTTAACATGCTTTCCGCATAAGGAATGCGGACAAACGGCGCATCCGATACCGTTTTCCCATTTGCAAACTTGCGGAACGTTGTGGTCAGAACATCTTCCGCCACATCGAACACATCTTCTTGTGTAGCAAATGCCATTTCAAAATCCAACTGGTAGAATTCGCCCGGGGAACGATCTGCACGCGCATCCTCATCGCGGAAACAGGGCGCGATTTGGAAATAGCGGTCAAAGCCCGACACCATCAGAAGCTGTTTAAACTGCTGAGGAGCCTGCGGCAGAGCATAAAAGCGCCCATGATGTTTACGGCTCGGAATTAAATAGTCCCTTGCACCTTCCGGTGAAGAAACAGTAAGAATCGGTGTCTGCATCTCCAAAAAGCCTAATTCCGTCATACGCTGGCGCAGGAAGG
>CALLQM010000227.1 GCA_938014855.1 uncultured Clostridia bacterium
ACCATATTTTGCTAAAATCGTTTTTTCCACCGATCCGGAATTCACACCGATTCGAATCGGGATTCCGGCGGTTCGGCAAGCGTCCGCAACCTGCTTGACGCGGCTGTCATCCCCAATATTACCGGGGTTGATTCGGATTTTATCCACACCTGCCGCCACGGAGTCCAACGCAATGCGGTACTCAAAATGTATATCAACTACAATCGGAACCTGCACCGCTTGTTTAAGCGCCGGAATCAGTTTTACATCGGAAATATCCGGAACCGCCGCACGTATCATTTCACACCCTGCCGACTCCAAAGTTTGTGCCTGCCGAACCGAACCTTCTATATCGTTTGCCGGAATACTCAGCATCGACTGGATTAAAATCGGCGCACCTCCGCCAATCGTTCTGTTTGCTATTTTTACTGTCTTTGACATGTTACCATCCTATTCTTTCTGTTAAAAAAGCCTTACAATGTCGTTAAACGTTACCACCAGCATCAGCCCCATCAGAGCAACAAATCCGGCAGCATGCACAAAGCCCTCATATTTTGGATTGACCGGATGGCGCAAAACCAATTCAATCAATAAGAATATCAAACGTCCGCCGTCCAAAGCCGGAACCGGCAGTAGATTGAATACACCAATATTGACTGTAATAAATCCAATCAACATAAGCAGTGTGTTTAGTCCTGCTGAGCTTGCCTGCCCGATGGCAGTCGAAACACCCACAGGTCCAGACAATTCTGACATTGTAAAGTTACCCGTAATCAGATTAGCGAGCGAGAGCCATACCTGTCGGACGATTGAAAACATCCACAAAAAGGTATATTTTACTCCGCTCCAAACTGTTTTTTGTTGTGAAAAAACATAGAAATCCAAATTGATAATACGAGTTCCGTCTTCCGTTACCTGCATGCCGAAATCTATGGCAGGCAGTTCCATCTTTTTGCCGTCTCGAAGAATTGTGAAATCCACAATGCCGTCTTTATCGCTGATCATAGAAAACGTAATATCATTGGCAGTAAAGACACTGCTCCCGTTTATTTTGAGAACTTTATCATAGCGCTGTAACTGTGCATTGCTGGCAGCACCCTCTCGAAATTCAGAAATAACGGTCGTCGGAAGTGTCGTGCGCATTCCAACCAAAAACGACAGAATGATAAATCCCAGCAGAAGGTTCATAATTGCGCCTGCGCATACAAATAAAATCCGTTTCCAAAGGCGAACATTACAAAATGCCCGCGGATCCGAACTCCCTTCATCTTCTCCTTCTACTGCTACGTATCCACCAATTGGAAGTAATCGCAAAGAATATTTGGTTTCGCCCTTTTGTTTATGCCAAATTGAGGGACCCATTCCAATGGCAAACTCGTTGACACGCATACCGGATAATTTTCCGACTGTAAAATGTCCGAGTTCATGCACAAAAATAAGCATGCCAAACACAAAAACTGCAATCAATATTTGAATAAAAATATTCATAAGAAACCTCGCATTTCCGATTAGAACGAAATAGGGGCATTCTGCCCCTATATACTATTCTCGATTTGCCCTGCAATATGCCAGTACCAACTCCCGTGCGGTGCAATCTGTTTTTAAAACCTGCTCCAGCGTATAGGATGATTCGGTATCGCATTTGAGGTGATCGAGCACATATTTTACACAACTGCCAATCTCATGATAACGAATTTTGCCGTCGAGAAACAGCGCAACCGCTTGCTCATTGGCTCCATTCACTGCGCAGGGGTAAAGTCCTCCCCGCTTTATGGCTTCTATGCAATATTTTAAGCAAACAAATGTATCAAAATCGGGTTTTTCAAACGTTAAACCGCCGCAGTCTGTCAGAGAAAGCGGCTTGACACCGCTCGGTTTGCGGTGCGGGTATGTAAGCGCGTACTGGATGGGAATTTTCATATCCGGAACGCCCATCTGTCCAATCACAGACCCATCCTCATATTCCACCGCTGAATGCAAAATGCTCTGCGGATGGATCACAACTTCGATCTGTTCCGGTTTTAACGAAAACAGCCACATCGCTTCAATAAATTCCAAGCCCTTGTTCATCAGCGTTGAGGAATCAATCGTGATTTTCGCGCCCATCGACCAATTTGGATGATGCAGTGCGTCTCCGAGCGTTACATTTTCCAACTGTGCTTTTGTTTTTCCACGGAATGGACCTCCGGATGCCGTCAGAATAATTTTTCGCAAAGATTTTTGCTCATTACCCTGCAAGCACTGAAAAATCGCGCTGTGTTCGCTGTCCACCGGCAATATGCTGACACCGTTTCTCGCCGCTGTTTCCAATACCAATTTACCGCCGGCAACCAACGTTTCTTTGTTGGCGAGCGCAAGCGTTTTTTTAGCCTCCAGCGCGGCTAACGTCGGCCTCAACCCTGCAATTCCTGTTACAGCATTGCAAACAAGGTCGTTATCGGTAAGTGCCGCAGATTCACAAAGTCCTTCTTGTCCTGCCAGCACCTTTGTAGGTGTATCAGCTAAACGTGTTTTTAGATCTAAATATGCTTGCTTATCCGTAATTACAACACAGCGAGGGGTGAATTCCCTCGCCTGTTTTTCTAGTAATGAAACGCTCTTGTTTGCCGCAAGAGCATTTATTTGATATCCTAAATTTTTACAGCATTCCAATGTTTGGGTACCGATTGAACCGGTGGACCCCAATACTGCTACTTTTTTCAAAGGTAAAACCTCACTTTACCACAAGTTCTGCCAACGGGGTCCACTGTCCAATTAAATAGACAAGCGGCGCCACTGTCAAAGCGCTGTCGAAACGATCCATAACACCGCCATGTCCCGGCATAATAGAGCCAAAATCTTTCACACCAAACTGACGCTTAATAACGGAAGCTGACAGATCTCCAACGATACTGACCGCGGTTAAAAGCGGCATAATACAAAGCAGTTTGAGATAGTGAACGTCAATTGCGTATCCAGCCCACTTCGCTAGAAGTGAATACAGCCAGGCAACCAACAGCATGGAACATGCGGCAAATACAGCACCGCCAATTGCTCCTTCAATCGTTTTCTTTGGACTGATATTGGGTGCTAATTTGCGACGGCCAAATGCGCGCCCTGAAAAATATGCACCCGTATCCGAAAGCCATGCGCTGCCAAGTGAAATCAAAACATAAAAAATCCCAAGAGTTATGCCATGACTGTCCCGCTGATAAACCAGTGTTGTCAGCGAAAAAGGAACAAGCAGACTGCACATAACACCAACCGCTACCTGTTCAACATGCAGACGATCGTGGGTTTTTAAAAGAAGAAGCAGCACTGCCAGCACATAAACATAGCAAATCAAAACTAAATTTTCCCCTATAAATCGAACCGAAAAAAACGGCACAAAAGCAGAAAATGTCATAGATAAGAAAAAGAAAATACGATGTTTATAGCAACCAGTCGCAAACAGCAATTCAAAAACAGCGATCAGAGAAATAAGCGATACTGCAATATTTAATACTATGGTATTAAAAAGCATCAATATCAAAATTAGGACAACCAGCCCAATCAAAGAACTGATGACTCTTATTTTCATAAAAAACTCCATTCTGCCGCATAGATTATACGACATTGGAAATACACAGCCGCATTAAATGCCGCCGAAACGTCGTGTACGGTTCAAATATTCAAGAATTGCCCGCTCAAGATGCTCAGAAGTAAAATCCGGCCACAATACATCCATAAAAACCAGTTCTGAATATGCAGACTGCCACAGCAAGAAATTCGAAGTACGCATTTCCCCGCTGGGGCGAATGATCAAATCCGGATCCGGCTGACCGGCAGTATATAGGTACTGCGACAAAAGCGTTTCATCAATTTTATTCGGATCTACACGACCCGAGACGCAATCATTCGAAATGCCGCGGACAGCATGAATAATTTCGTCCCTGCCGCCATAATTCAGCGCAATATTAATTGTGATTCCTGTTCTGTGAGCGCTTTCGCGTTCAACTTGCGCCATCTTTTGCTTCAAATCATCTGCAAGCGGTTCTCGATCACCTAAAAAACATATTTTGGCATTTTCATCCTGATGCTTAGCGGTATCATTTAAATACCTGCGCAGCAGTCCCATGATTTCATTGATTTCACCAGCCGGGCGCTTCCAGTTTTCTGTTGAAAACGCATAAGCGGTTAGATATTCAATTCCGATTTCCCTGCAATATTTAGCGATCTTTGCAAATGTATCCGCACCCTGTCTATGGCCGGCACTGCGCGGCAGTCCTTGTTTGACCGCCCATCTTCCATTGCCATCCATAATAATACCAATATGTGCCGGCAGTACATCCGCCGGCACAGACTTAAGCAATCCTTTTGCCATTTGTGTGCTCCGTTCTGGAATTAGATTTCGAGAATTTCCTTCTCTTTTGAAACTGCAAGATCATCAATTCTCTTACAGAATTTATCTGTCAGCTTTTGTGTTTCCGCTTCAAGACTCTTCATATCGTCTTCGCCGATTTCACTTGATTTTTTCATAGCCTTAAATTTATCATTTGCATCTCTGCGTACAGAACGAATCGTAATTTTTGCTTCTTCGCTCTGTTTGCGAACCTGTTTGCAGATATCCTTTCTGCGTTCTTCCGTAAGTGGCGGAAAAACAATACGTATAACGGTACCGTCATTGGCGGGATTGATACCCAGATCCGACATCTGAATTGCTTTTTCAATCGGTTTCAGTGTGGATTTATCCCAAGGCTGAATGACAAGAATTCTTGCTTCAGCTACTGAAACAGCTGCCATAGCCTGAATCGGTGTGGGCGTACCATAATAATCTACCAATATTTTGTCCAAAACACCGGGATTTGCTCTTCCGGCACGTATAGAGCCATATTCTTTTTCAAGTGCGTGAAATGACTTTTCCATTCTCTCACTATAAGGTTTTAACTTTTCGTTCATGATTATGCCTCCTTAACAATTGTTCCAATATTTTGACCTTCAATCGCCTTTACAATATTGCAGGGATCGGACAAACTAAATACGAGCACCGGAATATGATTATCTTTACATAGTGAAGCCGCGGCGCTGTCCATAACGCCAAGCTCTTTTTCCAAAATTTTCTGAAAAGTAATCGTATCATATTTCACTGCATCCGCATGCACATTTGGGTCACGGTCATAAACGCCGTCTACCATCGTCGCTTTCATCATGACATCTGCCTGAATTTCAGCCGCACGCAGTGCAGATGCTGTATCCGTTGAGAAAAACGGGTTTCCTGTGCCGCATCCAAATACGACCACCCGTCCTTTTTCCAAATGGCGGATTGCACGGTTACGGATATATGGTTCCGCAATCTGCTGCATCGTAATTGCCGTCTGCACGCGGACTTGAACGCCTAACGCTTCCAATCCGTCTGCAATTGCCAAAGCATTCATAACCGTAGACAGCATACCCATATGATCGGCACGGGTGCGATCCTGCATTTGAGCGCTGCTGCGTCCGCGGAAGAAGTTGCCTCCTCCCACAACGATTCCAATCTGTGCACCCAGCTCCAAACTTTTTTGAATGCTTTTGCAAATTTCGGAAACTACGCTGTAATCAATTCCAAATTTTTTTTCGCCCGCAAGGGCTTCTCCGCTTAGTTTTAAGAGAATTCGCTGATATTTAATAGGCATTGGGACCTCCAAATGTTACAGAATTAAGATCGTGCATTCATACACTCATATCCTATATATTCTACAATAACCACAACTTAAAGTAAAGACCAATTGGCAAAATATCCAAGAAAAAAGCCCGCCGGTGTTCCCGGCGGGCTTTTAGCAAAGCAAATTATTTCACCATGCCGGCAACTTCATCAGCAAAGTTGTCCTCGCGTTTTTCAAGGCCTTCGCCCTTTTCGTAGCGGACAAAGCCGGTAATTTTGATCGAGCCGCCCAGTTCTTTGGCTGTATTTTCTGTATACTGGCCAACCGTTACATCACCATTCTTAACGAACGGCTGATCAATCAGGCAATTTTCTTTATAGTATTTACCAATCTTGCCGTCAACCATTTTGACAATGATCTTTTCAGGTTTGTTTTTCAGCTTTTCATCGTTTGCAATCTGAGCTTTGAGAATTTCTTTCTCTTTCTCGATTACGTCAGCCGGAACTACCGTTTCATCCAAATAGAGTGGATTAATTGCAGCAATCTGCATCGCAACATCTTTTGCGTATTCCTGGAATGCTTCTTTGTCACCAAGATCAGAGTCGAAGGTTACCATAACGCCGATGCGGCCATCGCCATGCACATAAGTGCAGACGGTTCCTTCTGCATATGCAAAACGGCGGATTTTCAGATTCTCACCAATGGTAAGAATCTTGTCGCGCAGTTCTTCTTCAACCGTTCTATCCATACCAGCAGCCTGAAGTTTCAGCAATGCATCCACGTCAGCCGGTTTGTTTGCAGCTACGGTTGTTGCGCAAGAATCAACAAACTCCATGAATTGTTCATTCTTTGCAACAAAGTCTGTTTCGGAGTTTACTTCGATGATTACGCCAACTTTCGTCGCTTCATCAACCTTTGCAAGAACAACACCCTCAGCGGCAATTCTGCTGGATTTCTTTGCAGCAGCAGCCAAGCCTTTTTCTCTGAGGAGCTCAATTGCTTTATCCATATCACCGTCAGAAGAAGCCAGTGCTTTTTTGCACTCCATCATTCCGACTCCGGTTTTTTCTCTGAGGGCTTTAACATCCTTCGCGGTAAATGTCATTTTAATACCTCCGTATCTTTTTTCTTCCGATCAGATTACTCAGCAGCCTTGTCAGTCTCGTTTTCTTTCTGTGCTGCTTCTTCTTCCGCAGCAGCGGCGCTTCCCTGTCTGCCTTCAATAAGAGCATCTGCCATGGTAGCAGAAAGCAGTTTGACAGCACGAATCGCATCGTCATTTCCCGGGATTACATAATCAATCTCATCCGGATCACAGTTGGTATCAACAATCGCAACGATGGGAATACCCAATTTATGAGCTTCCGCAACAGCGATCTTTTCTTTTCTAGGATCTACAATAAACAGAGCGGAAGGCAGTTTCTTCATGTCTTTAATTCCGCCCAGGAATTTTTCAAGTTTTTCAATTTCAAGATTCAGCTTGCTGACTTCTTTTTTCGGCAGCAGTTCAAACGTGCCTTCTTCTTCCATTTTGCGAAGCTGAGCCAATCTTTCAATTCTGTGACGAATTGTTTTAAAGTTGGTCATCATGCCGCCAAGCCATCTTGCATTTACATAATAAGCGCCTGCACGAGTTGCTTCGTCGCGGATAGAATCGCCGGCCTGTTTTTTGGTACCGACAAACAGAACATTGCCGCCGTTTGCAGCGATGTCACGAACGAACATATAAGCCTCGTCCAATTTTTTTACAGTCTTCTGGAGGTCAATGATATAAATGCCGTTTCTCTCAGTAAAGATATAACGAGCCATTTTCGGGTTCCATCTTCTAGTCTGATGTCCGAAATGAACACCCGCCTCCAACAATTGTTTCATAGATACTACGCCCATAATAAATTCCTCTCTTTCGGTTAATTCCGCCATTATGCTTAGACTCATCTTATCATCCGTTTCCGGACACCGACAAGACAATCACATAATGTGTGTTTTGCTGAATGATTACATCAGCCGAATAATAATAACACAAAAGAGGGAGAATTGCAAGAAGAAACTTGTCAATTTTAGAGCGTCTTGTGTTCCATTTTTTAATCTTCTGTCAAAATATGAAGCCAGCTATGTCCACGTTTCGGCATATCTTGATTAGGCGGCAGAGAATGATTGACCAAAATGGTATCTTCCCCGATTACTTCAATGTCTTCCCAGCGAATCACGATATCTTCTTCTCGTCCGAGCAATCCCAATAACCGGAGTTTTCCTTTAATAATAAGTGCGCACGCAGTTGCGGTTACCGTATCCAATTCCACATCGGAAACATATCCTAGTTTTCCGCCATTGCGGACATTTATTACAAATTTACTTCTTAAGTCACTGATTCTGCAAAACATTTCTTCCCCTCCTCAGCCGCAATACCGCAATTCGTAACTAAAACATATGCCGCAGTACAACAAAATATGCGGATTTTTATACTCCGCCAATTGACTTTCAAGCAAAAGCAAGGTAAGATATTTTCATCTATAATGTGCAAACTATCATGGTGCACATAAGGTACTCAAATCAAATGAGGAGTGTTTTTTTTGAAGCGAGAAAAATTTGCTTCCCGCCTAGGCTTTTTGCTGATTTCAGCAGGATGCGCCATCGGTTTGGGAAATGTGTGGCGGTTTCCGTACATTACAGGACAATATGGTGGAGCGCCTTTTGTGCTCATATATCTGTTCTTTCTGTTGATTCTTGGCCTTCCCATTATGGTAATGGAGTTTTCAGTTGGGCGGGCAAGCCAAAAAAGTGCGGCATTATCATTTCGGTTATTAGAGCCAAAAGGAACACGTTGGCATCTTTATGGTTACGGCGCAATGCTCGGCAACTATATGCTGATGATGTTTTATACAACTGTCGGCGGCTGGATGATCATCTATTTTCTAAAAACGATTACCGGAGAATTTGTCGGGAAATCACCTGATCAGGTTGCGGCTGTTTTTGGCGACGTTCTTGCTAGCCCCGGTCTTATGCTGTTTTGGATGATTGCTGTTGTTTTAATCGGATTCGGAATTTGTTCCCTTGGACTGCAAAACGGTGTGGAACGTGTTACAAAGGCTATGATGGGATGTTTGCTTCTCGTCATGATTGTACTGGTTTTGCGGTCTGTAACCCTTGATGGAGCGGCAGAAGGGCTTCGATTTTATCTGCTTCCGGATTTTAGCAGACTTGTTGAGCATGGCATTTCCAATGTCATTTTTGCTGCTATGGGACAGGCTTTCTTTACACTGAGTCTCGGAATTGGCGCAATGGCGATTTTTGGAAGCTACATTGGTAAGGAACATACACTTACCGGCGAATCGATCAGCATTACGCTGTTAGATACCGGCGTTGCTATTTTGGCAGGTTTGATTATTTTCCCTGCATGCTCTGCATTCGGCATGGATCCCGGACAGGGACCCGGATTGGTCTTTGTTACACTGCCAAACATTTTTAACGCAATGGCCGGCGGTCGTCTGTTTGGTTCCCTCTTCTTTGTCTTTATGACGTTTGCGGCTCTATCCACAATTATTGCGGTATTTGAAAATATTGTCTCGTTCGGTATGGATTTGTGGGGTTGGTCGCGCCGTAAAACGGTTTTGATCAATGTTGTTTTGATTATTGTTCTGTCTATCCCATGCATCTTAGGCTTTAATGTTTGGAGTGAATTCCAACCGTTGGGCGCCGGATCGAATATTCAAGATTTGGAAGACTTTATCGTAAGCAGCAATCTGCTTCCGCTGGGATCTTTGGTCTATTTAGCATTCTGTACATCGCGTTATGGCTGGGGGTGGAAAAACTTCTTGAAAGAAGCGGATACCGGCAACGGTATCAAATTCCCCACTTGGGCACGTTTTTATGTAAGCTACATTCTGCCATTAATTGTACTTTTCATTTTCGTTCAAGGTTACAACGACAAATTTCAGCTATTAGATAAATTACAAGCTTTGTTTGCATAACCGAAAACTTAAAGCAGCGATGGCCGCCTGAATAGGCGGCCATCGCTGCTTTTATAAATGTTTTTTGATCCA
>CALLQM010000228.1 GCA_938014855.1 uncultured Clostridia bacterium
GAGAAGAAATTTTTAACGCTGATAAAAAACGGAATTAGCGAAAATTGGGAACGCAGGCTGGATGCTTTTTGCTCCACGCTCGCGCATTTTGTCCGCAATTTTTCCTTATACTCATTTGCTACACTGATTTCCAAATCTTTATCCAGTATCAAATGATTGCTGATTTTATCCATTTTTGCCAGTGTAATGTTTTCCCGGATTGGAGCATCTAAAATCAATCCGTTATACTTTCTGTCCTCCGTAACGTAAGCAATTTTGTTATCAATTGCATCTTTTGCTTTATTAAGATGAACTTCTTTTCCGTTAATTTTAATTTGACCGCTGATATGGTTGCCAAAGCTTTTCCCAAAAATGCTCATTGCAAGTTCGGTACGCCCTGCACCCATTAGACCGCTGATGCCGACTACCTCACCTTTGCGAAGGTAAAAATTCACCTCATCGCAAACCTTGCGGCCTTGATAGATTGGATGGTAAACGTTCCAATCCTTGACCTCCATGCTGACTTCGCCAATTTTTACATCTCGTTTTGGGAAACGGTCGACCAGATCGCGCCCAACCATTCCTTTAATAATGCGTTCCTCACTGATTTCATCCACGCCTTTTTCCAGCGTTTCAATGGTTGCACCATCACGCAGAATGGTAATTTTATCAGCGACATACGCGATTTCGCTTAATTTGTGTGAAATGATAATGGACGTCATTCCTGCTGCTTTTAGCTGCAAAATCAAGTCAAGCAGCTTCTTTGAATCCGATTCATTCAGCGGCGCAGTCGGTTCATCCAAAATCAGCAGTTTAACATTTTTCGCCAGTGCTTTTCCAATCTCCACTAACTGCTGTTTGCCTAGCCCAATATCCTTGATTAAAGTGCGGGATGATTCGTTTAGACCAACGGTTTTTAAAATTTCATCCGCTTTGTTAAAGGTTTCATCCCAGTCCAAGTTCATGCGGGTTCCGCGCTCATTGCCCAAAAACATATTTTCTCCAATGGTCAAATACGGTACCAGCGCCAGCTCTTGGTGGATAATAACAATTCCTTTGTTTTCGCTGTCTTTAATCTTGGAAAATTTGCAGAGCTCTCCCTGATAGATGATATCCCCCTCATAGCTTCCATACGGATAAATGCCACTGAGCACATTCATCAGGGTTGATTTTCCCGCGCCGTTTTCTCCTACCAGCGCATGGATTTCACCTTCTGTTACCTGAAGATTGACATTGTCAAGAGCACGCACGCCGGGAAACACCTTTGTTATGCTTTTCATTTCTAACAGCGGCGTTTGCATGTTATAGCCCCCTATATTAGAATATTAAAAACGGGTAGGCGGTCTAGCCGCCCGCCCATTTTCGATGCGTGTATAAATTGTTGTTTGTGTCTGTTACTGTCGTGCTTAGGAAAGCTCTTCTTCAGTGTAGTAGCCACTATCGAGCAGCAGTTCTTTATAATTGTCCACCGTGCAGATAACCGGATCGCACAGATAAGACGGGATGATACCAGTTCCGTTATTATAGGTTTCGGTATCATTGATCTCAACTTCTGTACCTTTCATGATCGAATCCACCATGCCGACTACTTTGTCTGCCAGTGTACGGGTGTCTTTAAAGATAGACATGCTCTGGATTCCGGAAATCATGTTTTTAACCGCTGGTTTGTCGCAGTCCTGACCGGTCAGGATCGGGAAATTGTCTTTGGTATATCCAGCTGCTACAAGCGCATTGGTGATACCGTTGGCAACCGAGTCATTGGAAGATAGAACAGCATGCAGAGGAGTTTTATCTTCGTCCGGTCCATAGTTATTGGACGCAATCAGATTTTCCATTCTCTTTTGAGATTCTTCCGTATTCCAGTTGAGCGTTGCACACTGGGCTTTTTCCGTCTGACCGGATTTTACAACCAGTTTTCCGCTGTCGATATACGGCTGAAGAACGTCAATTGCGCCGCCAAAGAAGAAGTTAATATTGTTGTCATCCGGCGAACCGGTAAACATCTCAATATTAAACGGACCTTCTTCGGTATCCAATTTGAGCGCATCGCGAATAAATTCGCCCTGCATGGTACCAACTTTGTAGTTATCAAACGTTGCGTAATAGGTAACTGCATCGCTGTTCATGAGCAAGCGGTCATACGCGATTACCGGAATACTCTTATCCTTCGCGCTTTTGAGTACCTCAGTCAGTGACGAACCATCAATCGCCGCAATGACCAATACCTCGCATCCGCTTGAAATCATGTTTTCAATTTGTGCAACTTGTGTGGGAATGTCGTTGTCGCCGGCATACTGCAAATCGACCACGTAACCTGCGCCTTCCAGTGTTGCTTTCATGTTGGAGCCGTCTTGGTTCCAGCGCTGTAAGCTTTGTGTAGGCATGGAAACGCCGATCTTTCCACCAGTAGCTGCATTATCAGGAGCCGCTTCATCAGAGTCGGCCTCTGGAGAAGCTTCCGACGATGCTGCCGGGGCCGGTTCATTACCAGCGTCAGAACTGCTTGCAGCAGGCGCAGAGCCGCCGCACGCCGTCAGAGAAAACGTCATAGTCAGTGCTAGAAGAGTCGCAAATAACTTTTTCATTTCATTCACTCCTATTTTGCTTTTATTGAATCCGGTAAAACCGGTTTCGAACCCAATCAGTGCTACGCACCATTTGTATTGCAAATAGTCTTCTATTTCGTTTATCCCGTCTCTATATTTCGTTTTTACGACACAATTCGACCCGTGCTCGTGCACATCACAATCATTGAAAAAGACGATCACGTCTATCCAGTTCGTCATCGCCTTAGAAAAGTTACAATCTTGTGCTCGTGCACACCCAATATCTTTATACTACCGATTTCTTGTACGCTTGTCAATCACTTTCTGTAAAAAAAAGCAATTATACTAATTATACCCAATCACACTTGTATATTGTTTACATTATTTAATTGTTTCTATTTGTTTTTTTGTCGAATTATGTTCAACATAATTCGACAAAAAGGCCGCTTATCGCGGCCTTTTTTCATGCAAATCGATTAACGATCATAATATTCAGATTGTTCGCGTGGAATATAAACACCTTTCTTTTCACAGATTACTTTTCCGTCTGAGACAACCTGTGAACCGCGCAGGAATACCGCCTTCGCTCGGCCAATTGTTTTCTGCCGTTCATACGGTGTATAATCGACATTTTGATACTGCGTTTCCGCGGAAATCCTGCCTTCATATGTAGGATCCCACACCACAATATCTGCATCACTGCCAACCGCGAGAACACCCTTGCGCGGATAAAGACCAAATAAGCGAGCGGTATTTTCGCTTAGAAGTTTTGCCATCTGCTCCACGGTCATTTTTCCGGCGGCTACTCCGCGTGTATACATCATGACGGGACGATGCTCGATTCCGGGCATGCCGTTTGGAATTTTACTGAAATCTGCCTTCCCCATCTCTTTTTGACCCTTAAAGTTAAAACTGCAGTGGTCGGTCGAAATCGTATCAATTTCTCCCGCCGCAAGCGCTCTCCAAAGGGCGGCTTGATCTGCTTTTTTGCGCAGAGGAGGCGATAAAACATATTTTGCGCTCTCAAATCCGGGCAAGCGGTAAAGGCTGTCATCAAGCGTAAAATAATTCGGGCAGGATTCGATGTACACTTTTTGTCCGCGGGCGCGGGCACGACGCACTTCTTCCAAGCCTGCTTTTGTGCTTAGATGCACAACATTGACCGGAACTCCGGCGGCCTGCGCGATATAACAGTAACGCGCAATCGCTTCCGCTTCCACATAATCCGGCTTAGAAAGCGGGTGATAATTTACGGACAGCTTTCCTGCGGCTCGATATTCCGCAACTCGTTCATCGATCAGATCTCCATTTTCGCAGTGTGCACCAATAATGCCGTGTATGTCGCCGACTCGCTTCATGATTTCATAAAGCTCACCGTCGGTGACGCGTAGATTATCATATGCAAGATACAGTTTAAATGAAGTGATTCCTGCTTTCGCCATCTCATCAATTTCTGCGGATACTGCAGGATTCCAGTCCACAATAGCCATATGGAAGGCATAATCACACGAACTTTTGTCGTCTGCTTTTTCATGCCATACTTTGAGAGCATCACATAGCGTCTTGCCTTTCTCCTGTGTTGCAAAGTCCACAACCGTGGTCGTCCCTCCGGCAACAGCGGCACGGGTACCGGTGTAAAAATCATCCACCGTCACTGCGGCTCCCGTATCCATGTCCAAATGCGTGTGCGCATCAATGAAACCGGGAAACAGAAAACACCCGGAAGCATCGTAGCATTCACATCCATCACTGGACAGATTGCTGCCGATGGCCGCAATCTTGCCGTCCTGCACAAGCAAATCTGCATCCAGCGTTTTCTGTGAGGTAACGATGGTACCATTTTGAATTAATATTTTCATGGAAAATTACCCCTTTCCAAACATTATGCCATAATTGCTATGCCAAGAAAGGGCAGGCATAAGCCTACCCTTCTTTATTAAATTTTAAACAGGTACCGATAATCCGCATAAGCGGTGCAGATCAGTTTGCATATATCGGCCGGCAAGCCGCAATCAGCGCTGTTGACCGTATAATCTTCAACCTGTCCATCCAAACGAACTCGATACAGTTGTTTTTCTGCATCCAACAGCAAGAATCCTTCGTTGGTGCTGTCATTAAAGTCTTCTTCACTCCAGAAGAGTGTAAACTTATCTCTAAACGGTCTGCTGTCATAAGGACAGAACGTTGCGCAGTTTCCGCATTCGTTGCACATACCATCCACATGGATGATCTGACGCATCGCTTTTCCTTTTACGCATACCGCAACATTGGCGCGGTTCGGACAGACACCAACACAGCATTCGCATACAGTTGCACATTCCAAACAGCGTTCATTTTCAGAGCATTTGGAACAATCATTATAAAGGGTTCCTTTTTTGCTGTAAGCAGGCGTATTGTCTGGGTTGACATTCTGTTCTTCATACCGGTCAGTGGCGAAATCAACAATCGCTTTCGCGGCTTTCGTCGCATCTGCAATCGCTTCTACAACAGTCGCAGGTCCTCTGTTCGCGTCACCAACCACATACACTCCCGAAACGTTGGTCTCAAGCGTGTCTGCGTTGACATTCACTTTTCCGCGTTCGTTGAGCTGAATTCCATTTGCGGTATACAGATCATCGTCAATATGCTCGCCAACAGCGGCAATGACGGTATCTGCCGGAACTTCCACCACTTCGCCGGTATCGACCGGACGACGGCGGCCGGATGCATCCGGAGCACCGAGCTTCATTTTATGACAGGTCAGCACGCCGTCTTTGACGCCGACAGGAGACAGCAGTTCGCAGAACTCAACGCCGTCTTTCAGTGCAAGCTCCAACTCTTCTTCATCCGCAGGCATATAACGCTTACTGCGGCGATAAACCAGCTGTACCTTCTTGACGCCTTCCACACGTTTTGCCGCGCGAGCCGCATCCATTGCGGTGTTTCCGCCGCCAATGACAACTACGTTTTCTCCAAGATTTACTTCATCCGGATTGCCCTTGCATTGCTCAAGGAATTCCAAAACGTTGATCGTTTTACCGTATTCCAAATTCAAACGACCCGGTTTCCATGCGCCATTGGCAAAGATGATATGCGAAAAGCCTTTCTTTTTCAGCTCATCCGCAGACTTCACTTCCACGCCGCATTCAAATTTTGCACCCATAGCCTGTGCAAGTGCAATATCCTTTTCAATTGCAGATGTCGAAATACGGAACACAGGGATCACATGGCGAACAATACCGCCAAGCTGATCACGCTTTTCAAATACCGTTACATCCACGCCTGCACGAGCAAGGAAATAAGCGGCCGAAATACCCGCAGGTCCGCCGCCGACCACTGCAACGCGGATGTCAGAGGATGCTTTCTTGGGCTTTTCAAGGGATTTTAACAGATCTGCATAACCGCCTTTTGCGGCAACCAGCTTGCTGTCGCGGATATGCACGCTCTTTTCATACCAATTTCGAGTACACTTGTCCATGCACCGATGGGAACAAATCGTTCCTGTAATGAACGGAAGCGGGTTACGTTCGGTGATAACTTTGAGCGCCTGCAGGTAATTGCCTTCGCCTACCAAACGCAGATAAGCCGGGATATCCTGTTCAATCGGACAGCCGCCGCGGCAGGGAGCCGTAAAGCAGTCGATGAGCGGAACTTTTTTGCTGAGTTTACGTGACGGCATCGGTTTTACCGCTTTGCGGTAATACGGGTCGTCCATGCAGTCTTTCGCGTAATCTGCAACAGCCGCCACATTGATGCCGGTAAACGGTTTGTTGCCGCAATTTTGCAGAGCTTTCGCAATTTGATTCATACGCTGATAACCGCCGGGTTTCAGCAGAGTGGTCGCAATGGTAATCGGCCAAATTCCGGCCGCAAATAATTTTTCAATGTTATGATAGTCCGCACCGCCGGAATAGGAGATGCGCAGTTTGCCATCAAATTCCTCGGCAATCAGTTTTGCAACGGAAATCGTCAGCAGATACAGCGGACGTCCCGCCATAAACATTTCTTCGCTGGGCAGTTCTTTTGCCGCTACGTCAACCGGGAATGTGTTGGTCAGTTTGACGCCGAATTCCAGACCGCGTTCCTCCGTCAGCTTGGTCAGACGGCGGAACATTGGAGCGGCATCCTGGAATTGGAGGTCTTCTTTAAAGTGGTGGTCATCAAATTGGATATAATCATAACCCAAATCGTCCATGGTTTTGCGGGCAAATTCATAGCCCAATAGAGTTGGGTTACATTTAATATAGGTATTGAGATTTTTTTCTGTAATCAGATAGGTTGCTATCCGCTCAATCTCATCCGGAGGACATCCATGCAGGGTGGACAGCGTAATGGAATCGCTGACATGCGGTGTAATCGACCGAATAAATGCTTCATCCACATGGGTAAACCGATCCAAATTTGCCAGCGCATATTCCGTGCAGGCTTTCCAAATCGGTGTATTTTCCGCATTCTTCATGTTTTCAATGTAAGTGTCTATTTTTTCGCTCTTGATGCCCTCAAGGTCATAGCCAACGCTCATATTGAAAACGAATCCGTTGTCATCGCCGAGCTGCAGTTCTTTTGAAAGAAGCTTGCAGGCAAACCATGCTTTAACATATTCCTCAAACGCTTCCGGCACACGAAGTTCCGTGGACCATTCACAGTTATAGCATTCGTCCGCCGCGGTGATGCAGGGTTTCGCGATACAGGCGGCAAGATCTGCGCCGTCTAATTTTTGAACGGTTTTCAGTTCAAAAAACCGGCTACCTGCAACATATGCCGAAATAATATTCTGTGCCAGCTGAGTGTGCGGGCCGGCAGCAGGCCCAAACGGAGCCTCCAATTTTTCTTTAAAAATTGGAAGTTTTAGATCATCCGGTTTATGGGCAAATAATTTGGAAACACCAAATACGGATTTTTGTGTTTTATATTCTTCCAAAACCCAATTCATTAACTTATCAAATTGAATCGGGCGCATAATATCGCTCATCGAAAATCCTCCTGTTTTTAATCACGTTCATCTTGAAAAATCATATTATTTTATCATTCCAAAAAATTATGCGTTGATACGGCTCCACAGGTCATTTGACTGTTCGCGGCATTTCGCAAGGATTGCTTCGCCGTCAATGCCAACCAATTCACGGTCTTTCATTCTGACTTTACCGTCGATAATGGTTGTAACAACATCATGTCCCATCATGCCAAACAGCATGTGTCCGTTGCAGTTGTCCGCAGTCATCGGAGTCAGCGGATCGTAATTTACAACAATGATATCTGCAGCCGCGCCTTCTTCCAAAACGCCTAACTTTTTCTTAAAGTAACGAGCACCGATTGCAGCGTTGTTTTCAAACAGCATCTGCGGTACTTCTGCCCATGCAACAGTCGGGTCGCACAGGTGGTGTTTGTGCAGGCAGTTTGCCACTTTCATCGATTCGAACATATCATTGGTGTAACCGTCGGTTCCCAAACCGACCAGCAGGCCGCGGCGCATCAATTCAATAGTCGGAGGACATCCAACCGCATTGCCCATGTTGGATTCCGGATTATGAACAATCATGGTTCCGGTTTCTTTCAGGATATCCATTTCGATTCCGTTGACATGGATGCAGTGTCCGGTAATCGTTTTTTCTCCAAGGATGCCGTTGTCATGCAGGCGGTTGATGACACGTTTTCCGTATTTATTCAGCGAATCATAAACATCAGCCATGCCTTCCGCTACATGGATATGGAATCCGACGCCTTCCGGAGTATTTTCTCTGCAAAGTGCAAGCGTAGAATCCGAAAGAGTAAACGAAGCATGCAGACCCATCATACCCTTGCGCATATCGGGATCGTCGTTCGC
>CALLQM010000229.1 GCA_938014855.1 uncultured Clostridia bacterium
TTTGGTCTGGGGGCAGACGATTACATGACCAAACCGCTTGATCTTGAAGAAATGCTGCTTCGAATCAAAGCTTTGCTAAGGCGAAGTAAAATCTATACGGAAAATAAAATTCATCTCGGAACAATGGTTGTAGATCAAAAAAAGCTCGAAGTACAAACGCCAGATAAAACAATCATTCTCCCGCAAAAAGAGTTTAGCCTGTTATATAAACTGCTTTCTTATCCCGGAAAAATCTTTACCCGCCAAGAATTGATGGATGAAATTTGGGGCGTTGACAGCCAAACCAGCCCACGAACTGTGGATGTACATATTCAGCGGCTGAGAGAACGATTTGAGCATATAAAGGAATTCGAAATTGTAACCGTTCGTGGGGTTGGCTATAAAAGTATCACACATGCGGAGGATAGCAAATGAAGCGCAGTATTTATCTCGAACTTGTATTAGCGTTTACGATCATCGTGTTTTTTAGCATATCGATTCCGTTCATAATCTTTCAAAACAGTATTGATACCATCGTTAAAAATTATCTGCAGGATCAAATTGTCACCAATGTAAAAAACACCATTAACACACTGGAAAAGTATAATCTTCCGCCGGAAACACTCGCAGAGCTGGTCGATTTTGACCATATTTCCACAGATATTCGAAAGGATCTCTCCTCTCTCTCATTGAGCGCTAAAAATATAAAGCAGTTGGACACCGACCACGTCACGCTTTTATATAACAGCAAACAAAATTTAGTTACAGCCGTAGCTGACTACGAAAATCATTACATTCTGATACAGTGGAACACCTCATCCCTCGCCCGCAGTCTAAAGCAATTAGGAAAAATTTCAACGGGCTGTTCCATGCTGCTGGGGATTCTCATTATATTGATTTTTGGACGAATTTACACAAAAGTAATTCGTGCGGTAGATTTTACCCAGCAGCTTCCGGTACATAACCATTCGGATGAACTAGTGTCTCTGATTAACAGTTTCAATAAAATGACAAAACAACTGCAAAGCGTGGAAATGCTTCGAAGTGGATTCATTTCCGATGTATCCCACCAATTTAAGACGCCGCTTACCGCTATTGAAGGGTTTGCTCGACTGCTGGAACACACAAAAGATGACAATGTGCGCAAAGAATGTGCCGATGTCATCAGCTGTGAAACCAATCGGCTTTCACAGCTGACCGATAACATTTTAATGCTAAACCGCTTAAACAAAGATACAGATGTTTTAAACATGCAGCCAATACGAATCGACGAACAAATTCGGCATGCATTAGCTTTAAATGAAACCAACTGGACCGACAAAAACCTGACAATGAATGTACAGTTAAACGAAGTTATCTTGAACGGAAACGCTTCATTATTGTCACAAGTTTGGATGAATTTAATTGATAATGCAATCAAATTCACTCCTCAAAATGGTTGTGTTACGGTTATTCTGCAAGCTGACGAACCAAATCATTGTACGGTATCCGTCCAAAATGACGGTGAACCCATTCCAAATGAAAATTTGGCGCACATTTTTGAAAAGTTTTACCGTGCCGATTCGACCGGAACAACACAAGGAAACGGACTAGGGTTATCCATTGTACAAAAAGTGGTACAGCTGCATTCCGGAAAAATTCAAGTGGAAAGCAGTGAAGAATGCGGCACAACGTTTACGGTATTTTTATAACTTGTTGATCGAAGAAATCCGCTTACATTAAATATCCACGTATTCATTATAAATTATGCTAAAAAAATTTACATAATATTAATATTTTACCATCCACAGTTAAACTTGATTTGATATTGATGCTTTATAATGGAATTGTTCTAACATTTACTGAAACGATTCGATTGGAGGACATCAATATGATTGTGACTGCGCTGTTGGTAATGAAAGAATGCGATGAGCGCAGACAAATCGCTGCCCACTTGATTGACCGCAGATTTCATATTGAAATTGCCGAGGATGCGGACACAGCTGCAATCATGTTAAGCGAAAATAACAACATCCTTTTAACGGTTGCCGATTATCACTTAGAAAAACAAAGCGATTTTTCAATTTGTAAGACCGTATGCAGTAACAGCCACAAGACCTATCTGATTTTGTTCGGTTGTGAAACGAGCACAGATGAACTGTTGTGTTTTCGGCACGGAGCAGATGATTGTATCCGCGCTCCGTTCAACCAGTCTTTGCTCTTTATGCGCATCAATAAACTGATTTGGCCGGAAGACTCGACGGAACAGGGTGATCTGTTTGTTGGCGGAATACGCATTAGTCCCCGGGAACATTTGGTGGAAGTTGACGGCGTTCCCGTTTCCCTTACACAAAAAGAATTCAATTTACTTTATTATTTTCTGATGAATCGCAACCTTGCGCTTTCCCGCGAACAAATCCTATTCTATGTTTGGGATGCCGATTATGACGGCAGTGAACGCATTGTGGACAGTTTTGTAAAATCTCTGCGGGATAAAATCGGGCATTATTGTAAATATATATGCACCGTGCGCAATGTGGGCTATAAATTTGTTTGGGAGCCCGATTAATCACCTTGTTTTCCTCTATTTTTTATTTTTCTTACCCTCTTTACTTGAAAAGATGCCGCAGATTTTTCTGCGGCATCTTTCGTTTTATCCCCACATAAAAACTCCTTAGCTGTGGAGGCAGCTAAGGAGTTTTTTAATAATTAGGAGTTATTTTGATGCTTTCTTAAATGCAACTGCACCAGCAGCGCTCAGAGAAACGATTGCGGCTGCCATAGCAGCACCAACCATATCGGAAGAACCGGTATTCGGAATTTCTTTCTGATCATCTTCGGTGGTGATATCAGCAGTATCGTCGTCTGTAACGTCCTCTTCTTCTACTTCTTCAATGACTTCAAGATCCAGCTCGGTATCGGAAATAATATAGGTGCCGAGTGTACGAGTCTTGGTGCTCCAACCTTCAATGTCGGTTGTGCCGTCGTTATCTTCGGAGTAAATGAATCTTTCGGTTACATCAACCATCGTGCCGTCATCCAATTGCTCATAGATGTAGCAATCTTCCGGATTCGGGGTGTAATCGTCGTCTTCATCCCACGGAATACCAAGGGTCAGAGTTGCGCGGGAAGTTGCCGGAATGGTGGAATTGCCAACAAAGTCAAAGAACCAAAGATCAGCATTTACAGGGTCGCCATAAGTGGCATAGACTTCAGAATGGGACTTGGTGGATAGACGTGCATAGAACTTGCCGGCGTCGTCGTTGCCCTCGAAGAACAAACCTGCGCGGTCGTCACCCCAAATGAGGGTGTTGTCTTCGTTGTCGTCCGGATCAAAGTATACGCGGTCGCCGCTGTCCGGGTTGTCGTCGTTCGTCGCTTTTTCGTTGTTGATCCACAACGTATAATCGATTTCGATTTCTAGGTCGTCATCCCAAAAATCGTCACGCTTTTTGGATCCGGATTTATCTCTAAAGTCAGCAGAAGATCCTTTAGCTTTAAAGGTCAGCGTACCATTCGACTTGAGGTCGGAAGTGGTTGTGGAATCATTCAGGATGAATTTCAGATAAGCTGTACGCGGCAGATTGCCCAGCTTTTTGTCATCGACAACTTCGATCTTCTTGATATATTTGCCGCCGTCGTCCTTGTCAACGTCAAATTTGAAGTAATCCTCGTTGCACAAGGAATTCAAAGTGATATAGTCACCAGGTTTTACAGTTTTTAATCCACTAATGTCCTTTGCTTTATCGTCTTCTGCAATTTTAGAAGTATCATAGTGAGTTGCTTCATCAATTGTATCAACAGGTTCTATTGTATAAGTGGTGTCATCTTCTTCGTTCTCTTTCGCATTTGTAGTAACTTTAGCAAAGTATAAGTCTTCACCAGTTAACTTTTCACCTTTAGCAAAATCGCTCATACCATTACCCAATGCGATATAAACTTCAGCATTTGGGACAACACCGTCAATGGTAACGTCACCTAGGCCAGGAGTTCTATGCCACTTACCATCGTCAGATTTTGCGTAAACATCCTCATTGATTTCGCCGTCGCTGTCAAGCGCATATTTGAGTGAATCCGTGCTGCCAGCTGCCAAAGCAGGTACTGCCATGGTAACCGCCATAGCACCGGCAAGAATTGCCGAAAGAACTTTTTTCATGATCGTATTTACCTCCTTGATTATTTGATCGTTATTATGTCAAGAGATACCCTCCAATATCTCCGGACTCCTTGCTAAAACATAACAGAAAAGGCGAGTGTGGAGAGTCACCCGCCATTTATTTCAAAATCGCGTTAATTAGAAACGACCGGTTTCGGGAACTGGTTTTGCCGGTTCAACTTCAACCGGTTCCACAATTTCCTCTTCTTCCGGAGCGGAAGCCGGAGCCTCAGCAAAGATATAGGTGCCAAGGGTGCGGGTCTTGATTGTGAATACTTCGTCGCCGTCATCGTTTTGTCCAGCAGTGAATTTATCGGTAACATCGACAAGTGCACCGTCTACGACTTCATAGACCACAATTTCTTCAGCCGGAACGGTCAATTCATCTTCATCTTCGTCATAGAACGGATTGTAGATGGTCAGAACCGGACGGCTGGTTGCGGAAATGGTTGGATGACCAACAAAATCAAAGATGTAGGCATCCTGTCCCTCAAAGTTTTCCACATAATCGCTGTCATTCCATTTGGTGGACAGTTTCGGGAAATATTTTTCGACGTCGGAATCGCCCGTGAATTCGAGCATTGCGATATCGTCATTTTCGTCCTGCCAAGTAACGGTATTATCTTCGTCTTTCACTGGTTTTACAATGATGCCATCATCGCCGGCGTTAAAGTCGCGGTCATCGGTGGTTTCCGATGTATTGCTGACATGCGCGGTAAAGGTAACGGTAAATTTATCGCCTTTGTGAATTTTAATGTCATCTTCTTTTTCTGTCTCTTTACCGGTAGCGGTCATATTTTCTTTTGCCGTAAAAGTAATTTCCGGACTGATCTTATAATCTTCGTCGGTATAGTCGTTTTTCAGTTCAACATGGATTGCATTTTCACGACCAGCCAGTTCATTAACAACATCTTTCTGCTCAAACGAAATCTTATCGATGATCTTGGTATCGTCATCGCCTTTATCAAATTTCTTCTTGAACAAGTCATCGTCGCTCAAAGCCTTCGCAAAATCTCTAACGGGTACACCATCATATAATTTTGCTTCAACAGGTAATAACTCCATTGGAATCCAAATATCATCAGTCGGTGCAAACTCACTGTCAACGTTCTTATCCTCAGCTACACCATCATCATCATAAACCTTATCACTTGTAAAATTGATGGTATACTTTTCGTCTACTTGTCCCGGATTATCAGCGAGCACACTGATGCCGCCCATGGTCGCTATGCAGGATCCTGCAAGTAAAGCTGCAATTATTTTCTTCATAGAACTTTTTCCACTCCTTAAAATCGTTATTTCTCATAAGGAGCCTCTCTCCATCTGCTCCCTTGATGACCTAAATTATAGACTGTAACGCTGGAAATGTCAAGCATTTTTGTTACCGTTTTGTAACTATTTTTGTATAATTGTTTGTATTTAATCGCTAATTTCAGACTTATTTGACTTATATTTAAGCAATATGCATAAATAATGGATTTTGAGTGACACCTTCGTGTGGTTTGTATGAAGAACGCATGAATAAAGATTTTTAAACGCTTTTGGTTTGTCTCATCTTCACACGTTCTTCATACAACTATCACATATTTTGCATAATACATTCACAAATCCTGCAAAAACATAAGTGTTCGCAGATAACGAAACGGGCATCCGTTCGGCTGTTACCGAACGGATGCCCGTCCATAATTCGTATGATTTTTATTTCTTTGGTTCTATTGCAAGCTGTCCATTTTTCATTACGACTTCCAATTTTGAATTGGGAGCAACATCGTCTGCAATAATCATTCTAGCAAGCAGTGTTTCCACTTTATGCTGTAAGAATCGTTTCATCGGACGTGCACCATAAACCGGATCGTACCCCTCGTCCACAATATAACGTTTTGCTTCTGGGGACAACGAGAGCACAAGCTGTTTTTCGTCGAGACGTCTTTGCAGATCTGCCATCAGCAAATCCACAATGTGGCTGATTTCCTCTTTGCTCAGCGGTTTGTAGAACACAATTTCATCCAAGCGGTTGAGAAATTCCGGACGGAACTGCTGTTTTAGCAGTTTTGATACATTCTCGCGTGCTTCCGGCTTAATTTGACCTTGATCATCAATTCCTTCCAAGATATACGGCGAACCAAGATTCGAGGTTAAAATAATGATGGTGTTTTTAAAATCCACCGTTCTACCCTGTGAATCCGTGATACGACCATCATCCAACACCTGCAACAAGACGTTAAACACATCGGGATGCGCTTTTTCAATCTCGTCAAACAGAACAACTGAATATGGTTTACGCCGTACCGCTTCCGTAAGCTGACCGCCTTCCTCGTAGCCCACATAACCCGGAGGAGCTCCAATCAAACGGCTGACCGAGTATTTCTCCATATATTCGCTCATGTCGATACGCACAATGTTCTTCTCGTCGTCAAACAATGCCTGCGCCAATGCTTTCGCAAGTTCGGTTTTTCCAACACCGGTCGGTCCCAAAAACAGGAATGAACCGATTGGGCGGTTATAATCCTGAATACCAGCACGAGAACGCAGAATTGCTTCCGCAACGCTTGTTACCGCTTCATCCTGTCCAATCACGCGCCGATGCAGAATGGATTCCATATTAAGCAGTTTTTCGCGTTCGCCCTCCATCAGCCGAGCCACCGGTATTCCTGTCCAACGGCAGATGATGCGCGCAATCTCTTCTTCGGTTACTTTGTCACGCAATAGAGTCGTTTCTTTTTCCGTTTCTGCGGCTCGTTTTTCTTCTTCCTGCTTTATTTCATATGCTTTTCCAAAGGCAATGGCGCTTTCGAAATAGGTCGTAAAATCCGTATCATAAATTACCTGTGTTTTGCCAATTACCGTTAAAGAACAGCGCTCGTTATTCTGTAAGTT
>CALLQM010000230.1 GCA_938014855.1 uncultured Clostridia bacterium
GGAGCTTCTTCTTCTGAAGCGGGGGTTTCCTCAGCCGCGGATTCTGCGGGAGCGGGCGCAGGTTCGGAAGATGGTGCCGGCTCAGACGCATTACAGCCTGCTACCGAAACAGCAAGCATAGCCGTTAGTAATACAGATACCAATTTTCTAAGTTTCATGTCTTTTCCTCCTTTTAATTAAGTGATCTTATTTCATGCAGCACTGCTGCAAGAATACAAAAGGATGCTATTTTACCGATGCGGCTTTTTTATTGCGATATATATCCAGGAGTACAGCGAGTATGACGACTAAACCTGTAAAGAAAGTCTGATAATGTCCCTGCAATCCCATAGACATAAGTCCATTTTTTAGTACGCTCATTAAAAATGCACCGATCAAAGTTCCGCTCATGGTACCCAATCCGCCTGACATCGAGGTACCGCCGATGATAACAGCCGCAATGGCATTCATCTCAAGCCCGTTACCGGTACCTGGAATGATGGTGGTGTAGGTTGCAGCATAGACAATTGCGGAAAGACCGCAAAACAGACCACAGATCGTATACACTAATGTTTTCCATTTGATGACATTTACGCCGGATAGACGAACTGCTTCTTCATTTGACCCGATTGCATAGGTATAACGCCAAACCGCGTATTGTTCAGCAAAAACCATGCAACAAAGAAGAAGATGCCCATGTACACGATTCCTGATGGAAATCCGCTTTTAAAAACGGGGGTTGATGCGGTTTTATAGAATACTGCTTTATATGTACCGTCCGGATCAAATGCGGAAGGGTAGCGCTGAGTCTGTACTTTTGTAACAATCGATCCAAAACCCTGCGTCATCATCATCGTGCCAAGTGTCGCAATAAACGGCGGCAATTTTAAACGTGAGATGAGAGAGCCGTTAATAAAGCCGACCAATGTGCAAATAACAATTGTCAACAGCAGGCTTAACCAAATGTTCAGACCTGAATTGTAAGCATATCCACAAATCAGCGCAGACATCATCATATTGGTTCCAATCGAAAGATCGATGCCGCCTGTAATAATGACAAATGTAATGCCAAAAGCCATAAATCCTACATAATATGTGCTGTCCATGATGCTAACCAGTGTTGAACCGGAAAAAAAGTTTTTGCCGAATATACTAAAAAAGACATATAAAATAACCAATGCGATGGGTGCCAATAATTTTTGAAAATCAATACGTGATGTTGCTTTTTTTACAGTTTGCTGCATCTTAATCCCTCCTGCTATTATCGTGTAGTCGCATATTTCATAACCAGTTCTTGATTAGCGGCTTGTATATCCAAAATTTTTGTAAGCTTTCCTTCACACATGCATGCAATGCGGTCGCTCATTCTCAAAATTTCCTGCAGCTCCGAAGAAATCATAATAATGGATTTTCCTTCACTGGCAAGTTGATTCATAAGCTTATAGATTTCGCTTTTCGCTCCAACATCGATGCCACGTGTAGGCTCATCAAAAATGAGTACATCACAGTCCCGAATCAGCCACTTTGCTATAATGACTTTTTGCTGGTTACCGCCGGATAAATTACGTATCAGCTGTGTAATAGAAGGGGTTTTGATGTTGATTCGATCTACATATTTTTTGGATGCTTTTTTAATTTTTACTTTATTGACAACCCCACAATGAGAAAAGTCTTCAAGACAAGTCAGAACAATGTTATCCGAAATGGAAAGCCCTGAAGCTAAGCCGAACCGTTTGCGGTCTTCTGAAAGATATCCAATGCCTGCTTTGACAGCATCCTGCGGCGTTTTAATTTCTACCGGTACACCGTTTTTTAGAATTTCACCACTGGTTCTAGGATCCGCTCCAAAAATAAGCCGTGCGGTTTCGGTGCGTCCGGCGCCCATAAGGCCTGCCAGTCCCAATATTTCTCCACGGTGCAGTTGGAACGAAACATCTTTTACATCTTTTGACCGCAGATTTCGAACTTCCAAAACCACAGGCGCATCAGGCGGTACACAACTTTCGGTTTTCGGTTCCAAATAAATTGTGCGTCCGACCATTGCGTTGATGATTTCATCCAGTGTGGTTTCTTTCGTATTTAGAGTTTTAATATATTCGCCGTCACGCATTACGGTAATGCGATCTGCAATCTCCATAATTTCATCCATACGGTGCGATATGTAAACCATCGTTACGCCTTTTTCTTTTAAGTCGTTCATGGTTTTAAAAAGTTCTGCAATTTCAATATCAGTTAGTGCCGCGGTCGGTTCATCAAAAACAATTACGGAGGAATCGTAGGAAATTGCTTTGCTGATTTCAACCATTTGCTGTTTGCCAACCGTTAATTTTCCAACTTTGTCGGTGGGTTTGATCGTTAGCTTTAAAATATCAAACAGTTCCTGCGTTTTATGATTGATTACAGTATCATTGAGCAGGAATCCTTTTGATTCCCGGCCAATAAATATATTTTGCGCCGCGCAATTCTTGCGGCTATTATATCCACCGCAATTACAAAACCAATTAAAACACTCGAACATACTATGCATCGTGCACAAGAAGGGGATTTTAATGTTCGATCGCATTTAAAGATTAATAACGAAATCGGACATTTAGCAAACACGTTTAATGAAATGCTTGCTAAAATTAAATTGCTAATGGAAAATATCGTTGCAACAGAGGAACAAAAACGGAAAAGTGAAATTAAAGCACTGCAAGCACAAATCAATCCTCATTTTCTTTACAATACGTTGGATACAATCATTTGGATGTCCGCAGGCGGGAAGAATGAAGAAGTGATGGAAACGACATCGGCGTTGGCAAAACTATTTCGTACCAGTATCAGCAAAGGCGATCATTTGATACCGCTTGCTGTGGAAATAGAAAATATTAAGAGCTATCTTGTTATCCAAAAAATGCGATATAAAGATAAACTTACCTATCAAATTGCAATACCGCCCGAACTGCGAAACTTAAAAACACCCAAGCTGATTTTACAGCCGATTGTTGAAAATGCCGTTTATCATGGAATCAAGTTAAATCCAAATGGCGGAGAAATCCGAATTGGAGCCTATTCAGAAGATGATGACTTGATTTTGACGGTAGAGGATGATGGTGTTGGAATGAACAAACAGCAAATAGCGAATTTGTTTACCTACAAAGAGCATTCCGATCGAGGAATTGGAATCATCAATGTTCATAAACGAATCCAACTTTGCTTTGGTGAGCAGTATGGACTGCATTATCAAAGCAATTTGGGTGTAGGTACACGGGTGCAAATTCGTCTGCCTAAAATTGAGGAAGGTGAAACCGATGAGTAGGAACCACTACATAGCAATCTTAATAACGCTGGTTGTTTGTTTTGCGGCATTGCTGTTATTTTATCGAATTGAAAAAAATGCGATTAACCATCAAGAAAAAGAAGAGCCGCTTTACCAGATTGAAGTTGTGCTCAAGGCGAAATCAAATCCACCCGATTTTTGGCGGATTGTCGAGCAGGGTGCTGTGGTTGCGGCTGAAGAATATGGGGCTTTTTGCAATGTGACTGGGCCTTTGTTTGAAAATGATACGGAATGTCAAATAAAACTAATGGAGGATGCAATTGCAAAACAACCGGAAGCGATTATTTTAGCGGCTACCGATTTTAAACGGCTGGTTCCTGTTTGTAAGCGGGCGGTAGAAGAGGGGATTTTGCTTGTTACGGTAGACAGCGACGTGAATTTTGACGGTCAGGCGTGCTTTGTTGGCACCGACAACTATCAACTTGGAAAAAGCATGGCAGAACAGGTGGACTTGCTGACAAATTCGATGGGGAAAGTCGGAGTAGTGGGACATGTAAAAACGGTTACGACTGCCATCGACCGACAACGCGGTCTAACCGAGAATTTAACGGATGCAGACCATCGAATCGTTGATGTTGCTTACTGCAATGGTGTCGTGGAAAAAGCTAGAAAACATGCAATTCGTATGCTTTCCCAAAATCCCAGTTTAACGTGTATGGTGGGGCTGAACGAAACATCTGCGCTTGGAATTGCGAATGCATTGGAAGAATTGGGTTTGCAGAAAACGGTAAAATTAGTTGCTTGTGATTGTGCAACTATGCAAATTCAAATGATGGAGCGCGGAACAATTCAGGCGTTTGTCATTCAAAATCCGTTTAATATGGGGTATGTTAGTGTAAAGCATGCGGTTCAATTGCTCCAAGGTAAAAATGTTCCGGTAAATTACAATACGAAAAGCGTTGTGGTGACAAAAGACAGCCTTTATAATGCCGAAAATCAAAAGTTACTATTTCCATTTGTCGATGAGCAATGAGATTAATACAGAATGGGAATTGTTGCATTATGCAAAAATTCATCGCTTGGTTTCATATCCGTAATAATGGCATCTAATTCCGATATGGAGCAGACTTTGCAGAAAAATTCCAATCCAAGCTTGGTGCTGTCGCAAAGCATCACTTTTTTCTTTGCGTTTTCAAACATCGCTTTTTTAACAGCGGCGCTGTCCTCACTGGCTTCCGTTGAGCCGCATGCTTTGGAAAGTCCGCAGCATGAAAAGAATAAAATGTCCGCATGAAAATTGTTGATCATTTGTAGAGCATATGGTCCCACAATGGAGGACTTATTTTGAATGATACCGCCGCAGGAAAAGATTTTTGCCGCGGAGGTTTCGTTTAGAAGCTGTATAGTGGCGGTTCCGTTTGTTACAATGCTTAGGTTTTGAAAACGGTCAAGCTTTTCTGCTAAAACGGTAACCGTTGAGCTTGAATCCAAAAATAGTGTACAAGAATCAGAAATGTATTTTTGTGCAATATTCGCAATATGTAATTTTTTTTCTCGGTTTTTAGATGTTCGAACTAGTAAAGGAGTATCTTGGTTTGTTCCTTCCAATAATGCGGCGCCTCCGCGTACGCGCAAAATCATGCCGTCTTCCTCCATTTGGGCGAGGTCTCGGCGGATGGTAGGTGCGCTGACATAAAGCCTTTTGCTTAAAAAATCTACGGTTGCACTTCGTCTTTGTTTCAAGATATCTAAAATTTGTTGTTTGCGATCAAATGAAAGCATGCTCAGTTCCTCCTTTTTGATCAAAATTGATCATTTCTGATCTAAATTATACTACAAAGCTTTCTTATTATCAATATATCTAAAACATATGGAATATAAGAAAGATGTTATGTATAATATGTTTAAGGACAAAAAAGTTTTAATCAATTCGTAATGGAGGAAATGCTGTGAACGAGAGGGAATACAAAGAGCAAATTTGCGATATCTGTCACAAAATGTGGCAGCTTGGCTGGGTTGCGGCAAACGACGGCAACGTTTCGGTACGTCTTGAAGACGGTACGATTTTGGCAACGCCCACAGGTATCAGTAAAAGTTTTATTACACCGGAAAAATTAGTAAAACTCAATATGCAGGGGGATCTGCTGGAAGCCAATGACGGCTATCGCCCGTCATCAGAAATTAAAATGCATCTGCGCTGTTATCAGGAACGCGAAGATGTTCATGGAGTGGTGCATGCGCATCCGCCAACGGCAACCGGTTAAGCAGTTGCGGGGCTTAGTTTGGATGATTACTCAATGATTGAAACCGTCATTGCGATTGGATCGGTGCCGCTTACCCCTTATGGGACACCGTCCACTATGGAAGTTCCGGAAGCGATTACTCCGTATTTAAAAGAACACGATGTCATGCTTTTACAAAACCACGGTGCATTGGCTGTTGGAGCTGGCGTTTTGACCGCTTATTATCGAATGGAGACTTTGGAATTATTTGCAAAAATCAGTTTGACTGCACATATTTTAGGTGGTCCTAAAGAAATTGAAAAACACCAAATTGATAAGCTGCTCCAGCTGAGAACTGATTATTACAAGGTAACCGGAAAACATCCCGGATACAAAAAGTATAATCAATAACAATGCATCATTTAGGAGGATCAGCTATGGAAAAAAAGGTATTAGCGTTTGACTATGGTGCCTCCAGCGGAAGAGCAATGATTGGCAGCTTTGATGGCAGCGACATCCATTTAAAAGAAATACATAGGTTCAGCAATGATCCGGTAAGCATAAACGGGACGTTATATTGGGATGTGCTCCGCCTATTTTATGAACTTAAACAGGGTATCTTAAAAGCAAAAAACAGCGGGGGATTTGACAGCATCGGCATTGATACGTGGGGAGTTGATTTTGGGCTGATTTCTGCGGAGGGAACTCTGCTTGAAAATCCTATTCACTACCGTGACAAACGAACGACCGGTATGCTAGAAGAAGTTTGCAAAGATATTGATGCGAAAGAATTGTATCGAATCAGCGGAAATCAGTTTATGGAAATCAATACGATTTTTCAGCTATTTTCACTGTTAAAAAATCGCCCCGATGTTTTACAACAAACGGACCGTTTTTTGCTTACGCCGGATTTATTTGGGTATCTGCTTACCGGTAAACATTATGCAGAGCGTTCGATTGCATCCACTACTCAGCTTTTAGATCCTTATACCAAGCAGTGGAATTGGCCGCTGATTGATACGCTTCAACTTCCGCGCAGAATTTTTGCTCCTTTGGTGGATTCCGGTACCGTAGTGGGGAATCTATCGCAATCCATTTGTGACGAGCTTGGAACCGCTCCGAAACCTGTGGTTGCCATTTCTTCACATGATACCGCTTGCGCAGTTGCGGCAACACCTACCGATCAGGAAGATTTTATTTTTATTTCCTGCGGGACGTGGTCGCTGTTTGGCACAGAGTTAAAAGCACCAATTATTGGTGAAAAATCGCAAAAATACAATCTGACTAACGAGGTCGGTTATGGCGGAACCACACGCTTTTTAAAAAATATTATTGGGCTTTGGTTGATACAGGAAACACGCCGACAATTCCGACGTGAAGGAAAAGATTATAGCTATGCGGATATGGAAAAGCTTGCAAAACAAAGCAAACCGTTTGCTTGTTTTGTAGATCCGGATGCACCTGAATTTGTCCCGCAGGGTAATATTCCTCAGCGTATCAAAGAATTTTGCAAAAAAACAGGACAATATATACCGCAAACGGATGGTGAGATTATTCGGTGCATTTACGAAAGTCTTGCAATGAAATATAAGTATGCCTATGGACAAATCCGCGAATGCACAGGAAAACACTATACGCACATCCATATGATGGGCGGCGGAACAAAAGATAACTTTTTGTGTCAACTGACGGCGGACGCAACCGGATGTGATGTCATTGCAGGTCCAATCGAAGCAACTGCGCTTGGAAACGCGGCGGTACAGCTGATTGCATTGGGTGAAATCGATGGAATCAAGCAAGCCCGCCAGGTTATTAAACATTCCTTTGCACCGATTGTTTATACGGCACAGCCAAATCATGAATGGGATAAAAATTATCAAGCATTTAAAAAAATTATTGTCAGTAAATAATGCTTTAAAAAGCAGGGTATTTTAACGAGGGTATTCTTGCAACATTATAAATGAATAACGAAAATACATAGGAGGTATCTGTATGAATTATCCAAAAATCGGAATTCGCCCTGTTATAGACGGCCGCTGGGGCGGTGTACGCGAAAGCCTCGAAAAACAAACGATGGCAATGGCAACTTCCGCGTCAGAACTGATTAGCAAACATCTAACTTATTCGGACGGTACACCGGTGCAATGTGTCATTTCGCCCACTACAATCGGAGGCGGAGCCGAGGCCGGAAAATGTGCGGATTATTTTTCAACACAAAATGTATGCGGTACGCTGACTGTAACACCTTGCTGGTGCTATGGAAGTGAAACGATGGATCTCGATCCTCTGACCATAAAGGCGGTATGGGGATTTAACGGAACAGAACGTCCGGGTGCTGTATATCTTGCGGCTGTTTTAGCGGCGTATGCACAAAAAGGTCTGCCGGCATTTTCCATTTACGGACATGATGTGCAGGATGCTGATGACACCGAAGTTCCGGCAGACGTAAAAGAAAAAATCCTGCGTTTTGCAAAATGTGCAATTGCGGTTGGAACGATGCGCAATAAGGCTTATGTCAACTTCGGTTCCGTTGCAATGGGCATCATGGGATCATTCTGCGATCCGGAGTTTTTCCAAAAGTATTTGGGCATCCGTGCAGAATGGGTTGATATGACCGAAATCCTTCGCCGCATTTCTCTGGAAATTTATGACCATGACGAATACGAAAAAGCGCTAAAATGGGTCAAAGCAAACTGTAAAGAGGGCTATGACTGCAATGCAGGGAAAAAACTGCCTGATATTATTACAAAATCCAAATATATTGCACCGGAAAAAGATTGGGAGTTTATTGTAAAACAAGCCTTGGTATGCCGTGACATCATGCTTGGAAACCCCAAACTGGATGAGATGGGCTGGCATGAAGAGGCTTTGGGCAGAAACGCAATTGCTGGCGGATTCCAAGGTCAAAGAATGTGGACGGATTGGCTGCCGAACGGCGATTTTATGGAAGCAATGACCAACACAACCTTTGACTGGAACGGAAAACGGCCACCTATTCCGTTTGCAACCGAAAATGATACCCTCAACGGTACTGCAATGCTATTGGGTAACTTACTCACACATTCTGCAACCGTATTTGCCGATGTGCGTACATATTGGAGCCCCGATGCAGTGGAGCGCGTGACCGGAAAACGTCCACAAGGGATTGCAGAAAATGGATTTATGCATCTGATCAATTCCGGCGCAGCAGCACTGGATGGCACTGGTTTGGCAAAGAACAGCGAAGGTAAGGGCTGCATGAAGCCATGGTGGGATCTTACCGATGAAGACATCCAAGCGATGATGCAAGCCACCGACTGGGAGCGCGCAAACTATGAGTATTTCCGCGGCGGCGGGTTCTCTTCTCACTGGAAAACACAAAGCGAAATGCCGGTTACTTTAATGCGTGTCAATATTGTAGAAGGCGTTGGTCCGACTCTGCAATTGGCGGAAGGCTATACCGCATTGCTGGATGAAGAGATTCACAACACCATAGATATGAGAACAGACCGCACATGGCCGACTACTTGGTTTGTCCCTCGTCTCACTGGAAAAGGCGCATTCAAAGATGTTTACAGCGTAATGGCGAATTGGGGAGCGAATCACGGTGCGTTTGCATATGGGCATATCGGCGCGGATTTAATTACGCTTGCTTCGATGCTGCGTATTCCTGTTTCGCTGCACAATGTACCGGAGGAAAAAATCTATCGTCCGCACGCATGGGCAGCATTTGGCAGCAGCTCTCCAGAAAGTGCCGACTATAAAGCATGTGCCCATTATGGTCCGATTTATGGTTAATGGATGATTGATTGGAGGACAGAATATGCTAAAAAAGGTACCCAAAATTCTCTCACCGGAGCTTGTAAAAGTATTGATGGAAATGGGACATGGCGATGAAATTGTACTGGCAGACGGCAATTTTCCGGCTGTTACATGCGGACAACGCGTTGTCCGCTGTGACGGACATGGCGTTCCGGAACTGCTGGATGCAATTTTAGAACTAATGCCTTTGGATGTAAAATACAGTGAAAAGCCTGTCGGGCTGATGGAAGTGGCGGCAGGTGACAATTACGAACCTGTAATTTGGAATACTTACAAGGAAATTTTAGCACGTCATGAAAACCCCGCACCAAACATTGAGTATATTGAGCGTTTTACGTTTTATGAGCGGGCAAAAAAAGCCTTCGCTGTTGTTACAACAGGTGAGGAAGCGCTGTACGCAAATATTTTGCTCAAAAAAGGTGTTGTAGTGTAAAAAAGTAAAAATTAATTAAAACACCCCCAAAGCTGGACAGTGCGTACCTGCTTTGGGGGTGTTTTGCTATGCTAAAAAAAGGTTGGTGATTTAAAGTTAAAATTGAAACAAGTATGACGTGATCGATTTTTTACTAGGTTCTTTATTCTGTCTCTCGGAGACGCTCTACGATGGGCTGTTTGGAAATGACGCGGTAGATTACCAACGGCAGAACAATGCCGAGTAGAGCGAAAATAGGTGCAACGCAAAGAATAGGCAGAATTGTGAATCGATATGTGAAAAACCAAAACATATTGCTCAACACCGAGGATACCAGCGGTCCGGAAATCAAACTTAAGAGCAGTGAGGCTAGAACAGCAATGAGTGCATAATATAGCCCCTCCCAAATTAACATTGTTTTCAGCTGTTTTCCGGTCATACCAATGGACTGAAGTACCGCAAATTCCCGACGACGCGTCAAAATCCCGGTGAGAATTGCATTAAGAAAATTTAATACGCCGACCAAACCGATAATGAAACTGAGCATGCCGCCAAGCATCAAGAACATGTTACGAAAAGACTCAAACTCTGCGACGTAGGTTGCCTTGCTCTCGTAATCAAACTGCGGCATCTTATTTTGCGTCAGGTCGGATAGAAACGGTTCCATTTTAACGGTGCCTTCATTGCTCGTATCACACGCGTAGTACATGATAGAGTTGGTGCCAGTATCCTGAATAAACGTCTGATCGTTCAAAATGAACTCATCAGCACCATAATACCGATAGCTAAGGGCGTGAGGAACAATGAGCAAAGCGGCGACCTCATAATCGACATCCTCATAAATTTTTGCCCGATAGCGGTACGGCTGATCATCTCGAATGTGTTCCGAATCAAGAATTTCGCCCGTATGTGGATCATAATATTCAAATTCCTGCACATAGCGCAGAGTAACCGTGTCGCCTAGTTTTGCCCAATGGGAATCCATACTTGGATTTCCGTAGTCATCATCACTGTATACGGCGGCAACATACCGTCCGCCCGGTTCATAGAGTTTGGAAATGTCGCCTTCTAAAACCGTAAGCTTATCAAGAGCATACCGTTCCATGCCGTATAACTGCACGTCTTCGACAAGTAATCCGTCTTTATTTTTTTCATTGTATTTGACTGCGGCATCTAGTGTCTCGGCATCGTTCCATTTACCGTTGACGGCGCGAAAATAGTCCTCGGTAATAAACTCCTGCACGGCACTGCATTTCCCATAGACCCGTCCGCCTGTCTGAATCCCAGGCTGAGCCTCCAGCTCGCTGATAACGTCTTCAGGAAGGGCGTCGTCGCCACCCCAAGCACTGTCCACTTGAAAATAGCCCGCATCTGATACAATAAAATCAGAAACGACGTTTGATAGGTACTTATCCATATCAAAGCCATTGGTAAAGGTTACGGTCATATTTAACAACACCACCGCCAGCGACAGGGAAATGACCGTTATGATTGTTTTACTGCGGTTTCGGCCGAGCTTTGCCCAAGCCATTTTTGGCAGAGATGCACCAAACTGCGACTTGCGTATGGATTTTTTCCCATTTCTCACTTCCGTATAGCGCACCGCTTCCACGGGTGATACTCGAGCGGCCATACGTCCCGGCTTACGACAGGAGATGATAACTGTAATAAATGCAAAAATTGCAGAACTAAGAAATATCAGCGGACTTGCTGATATGGTGTCCAGTACGACACCGTTAAGACGAGAAAGTACCACGGGGGTCAGCATTACGCCGATACCGTAACCAATTAATAGACCAATCGGAATGCCGATAATGGAGAGTAGTAGCGCTTGATGTAAAATAATGCGACGAAGCTGCCGGCCAGTCGTTCCAATTGTTTTCAGTAAACCATAAAAACGGATATCGTTTGAAACAGAAATTTGAAATACGTTGTAGATAATGAGATAGCCGGTAAATATAATGAGGATCAGCAGGGCAATCATTGCAAAGATTGTCTTAGGATCAAAATTTTCAGCCATTTGAGAGCCCGTATAACCCCAGTTGACGCCAATTGGGATATAGGTTTCATCGCCTGATGCCAACTTGATCATAGATTGCTTGTACACGACTAAGTGGGATTAGTACATGGGTGGCGATAACCGCTTCGTCAAATTCCCACCAGCCGCAGAGAGTAAACGTTTCAGTGACCGGTGTGCCGTCTACATCAAAGGTTATCGTAAATTCATTGCCCAATTCAGGCTCAACACCCAACAGCTCCAATACCCGAGTATCGGTAGCAGCTTCGTTGGTTCCCTCTGCGGGCAATTTTCCTTCAATTGGATCACAGTACATCCAATGAGCCTGATTTGCATCGCTGTAACCCACTTCAACGTGAGATTTGTTAAACGGCACGTCGCTGGGCATACCTGCAAAGCGGCGCTGACCATATTGCTTAATGAGCGGGTCATCTTTCAGTTCATTAAATTTCTCTTCCGTCAAATATTTAAAGGTGCCATGGCTCCAGCCGCCGCATTGGCGGAAATTAGACTGCTGAAAAGAATAGTTGGTGGACAGTGCGATTGTAAAGAGTGATGTAAACAAAACAGTAGTCAAAGCAATTGCGATAATTGCGATCAGATTCCTTGTTTTTGCTGTTTTTATCGTTTTCATGCTTAGATGGCGAATACATTTGCGATTTGATACATTCATTTTCTCATCTCCTTATTGAGTGACGATCAAGCCGTCCTCAATGCGGACGATGCGGTCAGCTAGTTGTGCGATTTCTTCGTTATGTGTGATCATAACAATGGTTTGGGCAAATTTATGGCTCGAAATTTTCAAAAGTCCCAATACATCCTGGCTGGTTTTTGAATCGAGATTTCCTGTTGGCTCATCTGCCAAAATAATGGCAGGTTTTGTTGCCAAAGCGCGGGCGATAGCTACACGCTGCTGTTGTCCGCCGGAAAGATTATTCGGCAGATTCTGCAGCTTAGACTGTAGTCCAAGCGTTTCAATGATGCTGTTTACATATGCGGAATCCGGCGTATTGCCATCAAGCTGGATTGGCAGAACAATGTTATCATAGACATTGAGCACGGGCACAAGATTATAGTTTTGAAATACAAAACCAATCTTTCGCCTGCGAAAAATGGTAAGAGCTTCGTCTTTTAATCCAAAAATGTTTTTACCATCCACCGTGACGGTACCGTCGGTAGGACGGTCGAGTCCGCCCAACATGTGCAGGAGAGTGCTTTTACCGCTGCCGGATGTACCGACTATGGCTACAAATTCTCCTTTATTCACTTGCAGGTTTACGCCTGCCAAAGCATGGACGGCATTTTCTCCGTTTCCATAAATTTTTTTTAA
>CALLQM010000231.1 GCA_938014855.1 uncultured Clostridia bacterium
CGCGGATACTTGATAAAAATTCGATCCGCGGCTCGGAGAGGAAGACGATTCATGATTGAAAATTTTGACGAACTGCGCGAAACGGTGCTCCCCTGCCGCAATTGCAGGCTTTGCGAAACCCGCACCAACGTGGTCTTTGGCGTTGGCAACCCCGCAGCAACAATCATGCTGATTGGGGAAGGCCCCGGAGAAAACGAGGATCTGCAAGGCGAACCACTTGTGGGGCGCGGCGGAAAGCTGCTGGATAAGATGCTCGAGCATGTTGGGCTTTCGCGCAAAACCAATCTTTACATTGCCAATATGGTCAAATGCCGCCCGCCGAAAAACCGCGATCCGGCTAAGGACGAAGTCGAGGCCTGCATCGGCTATCTGCGCAACCAAGTCTATCTGATTAAACCCCAAATCATTGTCTGTCTGGGACGTGTTGCGGCCTGTGCAATTCTCTCTCCAGATTTTAAAGTGACCAGACAGCACGGCGAATTTTATGAAAAAAACGGCGTGCTGATGATGGGCACGTTCCATCCCGCCGCTCTATTGAGAAATCCCAAGCAAAAGCCGGCCGGGCTGGATGACTTTATCAAATTGCGTGCCAAGCTGGACGAACTAGAGCAGACAGCAGCCGAAGCATGAATACAAAGGGAGAATCATTAATGACGCAGAAATTCGGGAATTCACAGCCTCTGTCATCAGCTGTGAGCCTTTAAAAACCGGATATGCTGTCCGATTAGACCAAACCGCATTCTATCCGGAAGGCGGCGGACAGCCCGCCGATCATGGCACACTTGGACAGGCTCACGTAGTGGATGTCCAGGACAAAGTAGGGATCATTACACATACCACCGATTGCCCGCTTCCCATCGGCAGAACCGTAAAAGGCGTGGTAAACTGGCCGCGCCGGTTTTCCCATATGCAGCAGCACACTGGAGAACATATCGTTTCGGGCATTGCGCATAAGCTGTTCGGCGCAGAAAATGTGGGATTTCATATGGGGACGGATGTCGTAACCGTTGATTTTGACGTTGCGCTGTCCGCCGAACAGGTCGAGCAGACCGAACTGCTTGCAAACCAGATCGTTTGGGAAAACCGTCCGGTGGAAATTCACTTTCCTAGTTCGCATGAACTGGAAAATCTGCAGTACCGGAGCAAAAAAGAGTTGACCGGTCAAGTGCGCATCATCACCATTCCCCGCTGTGATACCTGCGCCTGCTGTGGAACCCACACCGCATTTACTGGAGAAGTCGGCGCGATCAAGCTGATTTCCTGCCAAAATTATAAAGGCGGTGTGCGCATTTCAAT
>CALLQM010000232.1 GCA_938014855.1 uncultured Clostridia bacterium
CCTCTCGAACCAGCTGCGGGAAAATACTGAAGATGCCGGGGACTTCTGTAAATCCGATGCCGATACCGATGGACAGCGCTACAATGGTTGTATTGCGCTGGTTAAAGCCACAGCGGGTGATCATCTGCACGCCGCTGACGACGATCGAACCGAACATCATAATCGTGCAGCCGCCCAGAACTGCATCCGGAAGGGTGGCAAAGATCGCACCGATTGGCGGGAACAGGCCGGCAAGTATCATACATGCGGCACCGGTCATGACCGTGTAGCGGGTGACGACTTTCGTCATCGCGATGAGCCCTACCATCTGGCTGAACGAGGTGATCGGGGGGCAGCCAAAGAGGGAAGAAAAGGAACTCATATATCCGTCGCATCCAAGTCCGCCGCGGAGTTCTTTTTCGGTCACATCGCGTCCCAGACCGGTAATGGTCATGGCGGAGATGTCTCCAATCGTCTCCGTTGCAGAAACGAGGAAGATTACGGTAACGGCGATAATTGCGCTGATGTTAAATTCCGGCTTGAACGGCAGGAATTTTGGAACTGCAACGAATTTCGCACTTGCGATTGTCGAAAAGTCAACCATTCTCATGCAGACCGCCGTCGCATAGCCGACAACAAGTCCAAACAAAACGGAAAGTTGTTTATAGAATGATTTCGCAAAGATGTTAAACAATAGGCAGGAAATGAGTGTGATCGATCCGAGCAGCAGGTTTTTAGCAGAGCCGAAAGCTGGGCTGCCGGAACCGCCGCCAAAAGAAGCAGCTCCCACACTTAGAAGGGAAAAACCGATAGAAGTTACAACGCACGCGGAAACGATTGGAGCGACAAAACGCCGCCAATATTTTACGAACATGCCGAGTGTACCTTCGATCAAACCGCCGATCAATGCCGCACCAATCATAACGGAAATACCATAAGTGGCTGCAACATAGCAAAGGATCGTGACAAAGGTGAAGCTGACGCCCATAACGATCGGCAGCTTTGCACCGATTTTCCAAAGTGGATAAAGCTGAACAAGGGTTCCGATACCTGCAACAAACATCGCGTTTTGTATTAGCATTGCTTTTTGTGCCTCGTTAAGACCTGCGGCACCTGCGATAATGATAATCGGGGCAATATTTGCAACAAACATGGCGAGCACATGCTGCAATCCAAATGGTATTGCATTCGAGATCGGCACCCGCCCATCAAGCTGATAAATATTCTCTACCGAGCAATTTGCTTGTGGTTGCTTTGACATAACGCACCTCCAAATATAATCCTCATACATAAAGTAAAAATCATAAGTCATAAGTAATACTAATAACTTTTAATTACATTATATCGAAATCATTAGGGAATTACAATAAAAAAATGTACAAAGTTTTGTTATAATTATTGATATTTTATATAAAATTGAGGATTATATTTAATAAATAATAGATTTTTATTTCTGAAAAAATGTAAAAATATAGATTATTGTGCACATTTTTCCTTTAAAAATGTCAGTAGCCGATTTTGCAGTTTTGTAAACTGATGTCCTCTCCGAAAAACCAGCACATCCTTGTTAGAAAGTCTAGAAAGTGGGCATGCTCGTGTTATCAGATCGTAGCGGTCCAATAATTCTTGCGGCATGGGGGAGACCCACATATAAGTCCCGGGAACGTGTTGCAAAAAGTCAAATTGACTGCCGCGTTCGTAGACAAAAATCCGTCTGGCGGGCGCTTCCATTTCTGCCCCGACGGCAATATCCGAAAAC
>CALLQM010000233.1 GCA_938014855.1 uncultured Clostridia bacterium
AAAAATAAAGTTAAAACTTTACAAGAAGAAATTGAAAGTGCTTAGATGTAAATTAGGGATAATATCTAGGATGATTGATTCCTAGATTATTATCCCCTTATTTTTCATAAATTATTTATTTAACTCATAATATAAAATTCCATCTTCTTCAGTATATTGCAAGGAATCCTCAACAGAAACCGGCTCCTGAAAATGATCATTTTGAGGTAAAGGAATATCTGCTGGATCAACGAATTCCGATTCTGGATCAGGTTCTTTTTTTTGTGGAGGAGGAGTCGGTACGGCATTTGCTATATGTTCATCCCCCGGAATACTGCTAATTAATTCCAAATGTTGCTTATACATTAGCTGAAGTTTACTTTTAAATGTTGCGACCTCACGCTGCATACGCAAAAATCCACTTTTTTCTCGCTCAACAGCTTGTTTCGAATTTTCTATTATTCGATTTGCCTTCGCATTTGCTTCATCAACAATAGCGGCAGCTTTTGCTTTTGCATCCCGTACCACACTATCCCCAAGTTTTTGAGCACCTACTAATGCAGAACGCATACTTTCTTCATCTTGTTTGTACTCTTCTAATTTTTCTGCTAAAACAAGTAGTTTTTGCTCTAAATCACTTTTTTCAGCGATTATATCTCTAATTTCATTAGAAAGCTGATTGAGGTATTTTTCTACCTCATCTGCTTTGTATCCTCTGCCCATCGATTTGTCAAACTTTTTGTTGGCAATATCGTTTGGATTCAGCACAATGAAACATCCCCCTACTATCTAAAATCTGAACCAGATTTCATATCTTATACATATTTTTTATAAAGAATTTGCAATCTGTCTTTTTTAGTCGTTTTAATAACGTTATCAAATAAAAATTTTCCAAATCCACGGATACTCACAATATCTCCTTCATTTACTTTAATGGAAGGATTGCATTCTTGAGATCCATTTATCGAGACAAACTGCGACTTAATTGTTTGGCAGGATTTATCCCGTGATATTCCCGCCATTGCGGCTACTAGGCAATCAAGACGAAGTGAACTTACAACCTTTTGAATATCTAAATAATGATGTAGCGGCGGAAGCGATTCCGGCATACCCTCAAAAACCTTTACACCGCATCGTCCAACCTTTGTTAATTCGCTTAATACAATAGGCAGAACCGAATTGGTAACAAAAAGTACTGCTAAACCTTTATCGATTAAAATATCGCCAATTGTTTCCCTCGTAATTTGTAATCCCATCAGTGAACCAAGAATATCACGATGGTTTATAGAGTCTTCCTTTCGGAATCGAAGGGTAATCGGTGAAATTGGAAATGGTTCTTGTTGTGCATAGGGAGAAAATACTCCCAACATAGTCCGCTCTCCTTCTGTGTAGCCAGAAAAAAACGAATAATTATGATACCCGCTTGACTCAGCAATCTGTCGCGCCAAAACTAACTGGTGCATGTCCAGAAAGTTAGTAAAGCGGGTGGTATTTCTTTTTTGTGCAGACAAAAACATATCTTTAATATGAGCTGAAAAAGCTTTATCCTGCTTTTCGGATAAACTTGCATATTTCATTAAAAAAATACGCCATTGCTTTCCAGCTCATCTAGCAAATCCCCCATAATATCCACGTTATACGGAGTAATGATATAGGTACTATTTGCCACACGCTTTATTTGTCCGTTATTTGCATAAGCAACACCAGAAAGAAAATCAATTAGTCTGCGAGAAACATCTTTATTAGTTGATTCAAGATTTAAAACAACGGTTCGTTTTTCATTTAGATGATCTGCAACCGACGTCGCATCTTCAAAATGTTCTGGTTTAACCAATACTACCTGAAGCTGTGTTGTAGCATGAATATTAACCACCTTATTTCCACGTTTACCGCTTTCAGGATAATCTAAATTATCTTCATATGGATCACGGGTTTCGCGAGAATCTCGCGTATTTTCATTTGAAAGGATGTCTCCGTCATCCTCATAATACTCGTCTTCAGGAATTCCGATAAAATCCTTAAATTTATCCATGATCCCCATTTCAACATCCCTCTCTATGCATTTGATTTGCCTTTTTATCACACTACTATTTTATAATTTAATGTGTGTAATTTCTTCGACCGAATAGTGCACTCCCTATTCGCACAAGATTAGAACCGTGCTTAATTGCTAACATATAATCATCTGACATGCCCATAGATAAAAAATCCATATTGATATTATCTATTTTTTTCTCTTTAATGTCAATAAATAGTTTGTATAAGTTAGCAAAATAACGTTCTTTTTTATAAATTTCATCACAAACTGGAGGTATTGACATAATTCCACGAATATTTATACAATTAAACCCAACAAGTTGTTCTATAAATTGTGGTAATGCTTCAGGTAAAACCCCTGATTTGGTTTGTTCATTTCCAATATTAACCTCAATTAAACAATCCATTTGTTTCTGATGTTTTTGACATTGTTTCTGCAATTCTTTTGCAAGTGAAATACTATCCAACGAATGCACCATTGTTACTTTATCAATTATCTGACGTACCTTGTTTGATTGTAGATGTCCAATAAAATGAATATCAACATTATCTTTGTTATATTCATCATATTTGGCGCAAAGCTCCTGTGCACGATTTTCCCCTAATAGAGTAACACCAGCAGCAATCGCTTGATTAACACGAGATGCCTCCACTGTTTTTGTTACCGCCATCAAACGGACATCTGAGGGCTTTCTCCCACACTGCAAGCAAGTCTCCTGTATATTTTCAAAAATGCTATGAACAGCTTGGGCGACTGAACCATTATCCGATTTGTTTATTGTCATAAAGATTCATCCCTTCTGTTACTATTTCATCAAATTGCTGTAATCCACGACCAAACACGGGATCATTAAAATATTCCGGATCATTTTCTTTACAAAGTACAAATCCAATGTCCTCATAAATCACAGTAACTGGACGAAACATTAATTTTTCACCCACTAAAGTATAAACACCCTTTTGCATACCAATAAATCGAATTGCCTGTTCACTAACCCTAAGCCCGGTAACGGATTTAAACTGAACATTTGCCTGTGCAATACGCAAATTAACTAAAGGTTCATTAATGTAATCACAGCGGAAAATTACAACATGACCTGTTTCATCATCGGAATTTATTTTATAAATCGTTGCATCAACAGGTTCAATACCGCTAATATTGAACTCTAATGTTACCATTCTTCCTATTCGATATTTGCTAATTTCATCATCCGGTACAACCGCAGCAAAATACCAATTGTGACCCAACATCAATTTACCAATTCGATCGCTAGAAGGGTCTTTCTTTTGTTTAAAATGATTAAGAAGATTAAAGAGCTTTTTTGCATCAAGCTCGTCTAAGTCTGTAACATCCACTTTGTTTTCGTACCCATCTATTGTACGAATAAAATAACCTGGTTTTGAAGATTTAATCGTTCTACGTTTATCTGAGATTTTTTCAGAGTAAAAAGCCTCTTGTGCACCAATTTGGTCTATTGCATCTTGAAAATTTTCTTGTTGACCAGTTGCGATTTGTTTTGTATTCATAAGTACTAGAAGCTTGTCCGAAATTGATGGCAAATCCAATAATGAATTAGAATTAACAGATTCCACAATGTTTCCTACTTCATTGAAAATCTGCTTATTTAGAACATCCGTATGTGCAAAAGAAGTTGTACCTGGATCTTGCGCTTTTTCCAAAAGGCTTCGCTTTTTTGCGAGAGTTCTTAACTGTGCAGTAGCCTGTGCATCGGTTTTATCATGAAAGATCTCCGCTATTTCGGAATTAATTGAAACTTTATCACCATCGCTCACCATATAAACCGCAACTCCACTGCCGAGCCGGTCGTCCAAGACAAATTCATCACGCAATCCTATTCCGGTAATTCGAGAAGTCTCCGAAACCGTATATAAAAAAGCTGTTTCTGTCTTATAGCGGGAATTCATAAAACGATAAGCTTGAAAACCCGCATAAGCTAAAAGGAACAGTGCTAATATTGCAAGCACAATTCTCTGTGTTAACGTGTTTTTCATAATAATACTCCTGCTTATTCTTCTCCGCTGACATCACAGGAATCTAAAATGCTAATCGATTTTGTAGGTATAATGGTCGATATTGCATGCTTATAAACAAGATTTTGGCGACCTTCACAATCTAAAATTACAATATAAGAATCAAATCCCTTTACAATTCCCTTAAACTGGAAGCCATTAGTTAAATAAATTGTGACAGTAATCTTTTCACGGCGTGCTTGATTAAGAAAAACATCCTGCAAATTAAGCTGTTTCATCATAAACCTCCCTGTTATAGGTCGAAAGTTATGGCTAGTTTTCAAACATTATTTGCCTGTTTGTTTATTATATCATAAAACACCACTATTGTGAATGATGTTTTTTGCCGCTTCTACTAGGATTTCGTTGCTTTTAAATTGGTCAACTGTTAACCAATGAATTCGTTTATCGCGTCGAAACCAAGTCAATTGACGTTTGGCATAACGGCGAGTTGCTTGTTTTAAAGAATCCACACATTCATCTAAAGACTTGTTGCCATTCAAATAAGGCTGTAATTCCTTATAACCAATCGCCTGACAAGCTGTCCCCGCATAAATGAGACTAATTTTTTTTGCTTCTTCTATTAGACCTTGCTCAAGCATAAGATCAACACGCTGATTAATTCGTTCATAAAGTATTTCTCTATCATCAAAACACAACCCCAACATACATAGGTCATATTTCTGCTCGGACAGCCGAGACCTTTTTTGGTGCTCACTCATTGGTATACCCGTTATACGATACACCTCCAACGCTCGCAAAATTCGGCCCAAATTATTTGGATGAAGCGAAGCAGCTAGTTGCGGATCAACTTTAGATAATTGATTAAGCATAAATTCGTTTCCGTTTTCATTTGCTAGAGTTTGAAGTTCTTGACGGATACATTCATCACTTTCAATCTCGGCATATTGAATATTATCCACCACCGCATTTATATAAAGACCCGTTCCGCCCGCCAAAATAGGCGTTTTATTTCTGCCCGCGATTTTCATAATCTCCTCGTGCGCGAGTTTTGCATACTCGGCAACAGAAAAGCAAGCTGCATCCGGTTCTATAAAATCAATCAGGTGATGTGGTATACCTTCCATTTCTTCAGCAGACGGTTTTGCTGTAGCAATGTTCATATGCCGATATACCTGCATAGAATCTGCAGAAACCACTTCTCCATTCAATGATTTTGCTAATTCAACTGCAAGTTTTGTTTTTCCGGAGGCAGTTGGTCCTGCCACAACAATCAGCGGTATTTTTTTTGTTTGTTCCGTCATAAAAGCCTCACCCAAGTCTGCCAAATTTTTTTTCAATCTCGTGACGTGACATCCGAATTGCTACCGGACGTCCATGCGGACAATGTGCTGCGTTTTTATCTTCTTTTAATAATGCTATTAATTGTTTAAGCGAAATTAATGGTGTTTTATCATGTGCTTTAATTGCGGCACGGCAAGCAATGATATGATATAGATCTTCTAATTGTTTAGGCATCAAATTGTGATTATAATTTAACAACTTTTGAGCTAGTTCGGTTACAATTTGTTCTAAGTTTGCATTTTCCAATATTGGAGCGACTTCACGCACTATGATAAATCCATCCCCAAAATTGTCGACTGTTAACCCAGAATCTGATAACAAATCTCGATTCTCTAAAATAACAGCTAATTCTTCCGGAGTCAATTTTACTGTTACTGGTGTAAGTAATATCTGCTTTTCTTCTGAAATTCCTTCACCTACCAATTTATTAAACAACAGTCGCTCATGTGCGGCATGCTTATCGATTAAAATCATTTGATCTTCATTTTGTAATACTATATAGGTATCGAATAGTTCCCCAATCATTACCGTATTTTCATAAGGATCTTGTATTATTTGCTGTTCTGGTTCATATTCAATATCTAAAATTTGCGGTTTAGGCAGATCATACGTTTCGTTTAATAAATTTCCACTTTCCAATATCATGCCATTGGTAATATTTTTACGATCCAAAGTTTGACGCTCTTGTTTATCTAGTACTGCACATGAAACTTGTTTTGTTTGCATTGAAAAATGCGGTGTTGTAGGCTGATGTTTTAGTTTGAGTAAAGATTGCTTATTATTTTGCTCAGAAATCATAGCCCGGTAATCACTAGCACTCATTCTTTGTTGTATAGGTTGATCTTTTTTATTACGAATTGAAAAAGAAACATCTTTAGCTTCATTTGCTTTTAATTCAGGCTGCAATATATTTGCTCCTAATGCTGTTTTACAACCATAATAAATTAAATCAAATATATTTTTTTCATTTGCAAAACGGACTTCGATTTTTGCAGGGTGTACATTTACATCTACTTCAGATGTTGGAATGGTTATATTTAAAACACAAGAAGGAAATTTACCCACCATCAGCATATTTCGATAAGATTCTTCTAGGGCTGCCATACACATTTTGGATCGAATATATCGGTTATTGATAAAAAAATTCTGCATAGTCCGTGACCCACGCGCAATTGAAGGTTTACAGATACATCCTTCCAACTTTAACTTTTCATATTGATAGTGAACCGAAATACAATTTTCGGCAAATTCTCGACCAAGAATACATCGTACAGTCGAAATCAGTTTACCATCTCCCGGCGTTTGCAGTTTAACTACGCCATCACGTATAAATTTAAAAGCAATTGAGGGACTGGCTAGGGCTGCCTTCTCTACCACTGCAGAAACGCTATTCCCTTCAGAAACATCTTTCTTTAAAAACTTCATACGTGCCGGCGTATTATAAAATACATCCCGTACCGTAATCGTTGTCCCTGTTGGACATCCAGCATCCTGTAATTGCTGTTCTTCTCCACCATTTATTGAATAAAATGTACCGGCAATTTCATCTTTCGTTTTAGTCAGTACTTCTACCTTACACATTGCAGCAATAGAAGCTAAGGCTTCTCCGCGAAACCCCATCGTTGTAATACGGCTTAGATCATCACTAACACGTACTTTACTTGTAGCGTGGCGTAAAAACGCATGTGCAACATCATCCCGTTCAATGCCACTTCCGTTATCTGTGACCCGAATTAATCGAATTCCACCACCTTGAATTTCAACCGTTATAGAAGTGGCTCCCGCATCGACAGCATTTTCAGTAAGTTCTTTTACGATGGACGCAGGACGTTCCACTACTTCGCCGGCAGCAATTAATTCAGCTACCTGCTTATCTAATACACTAATCTTTGCCATGTGTCCACCTCCATCGATTAATCTTTTAATAAGCCTTTTAACTCATAAAGTTTATTTAAAGCTTCAATAGGTGTTAATGTGTTAACATCAATCTGCTTTAATACTGCTTCCACTTCAGATGGCGTAATCGATTCAAACGACATTTGAGCCGTTTGTTTTTCAGTAGTTTTTTTCTTAACAGGTGTAACGGTATTCTCACCTTCTAATTGAGAAAGCACCTGTCGTGCCCGTTTTACAATCCAATCCGGCACTCCTGCTAATTTTGACACTTCAATGCCGTAACTGTCGTCAGCTCCTCCTGGAACAATTCTTCGTAGAAATGTAATGTCGTCACCATGCTTTTTGCACGCAATATTATAGTTCGCAATGCCAGGAATCTCATCTTCCAAAATCGTTAATTCATGATAATGTGTGGCAAACAAAGTTTTTGCTCCAATATGCCGTTTGTCTGCAATATATTCTATCACAGCTCTTGCAATACTCATGCCATCAAATGTCGAAGTTCCTCGACCAATCTCATCAAGAATCAGCAGGCTCCTTGGAGTTGCATCACGCATGATTTGTGCCACCTCAGTCATTTCAACCATAAAGGTGGATTGACCGGAAGCAAGATCGTCCGATGCACCTACTCTCGTATAGATACCATCTACTACACCAATTTCAGCAGATTTGGCAGGCACAAAACTACCAATCTGTGCCATTAATACAATCAGAGCGGTTTGGCGCATATAAGTCGATTTGCCTGCCATATTTGGACCAGTTATGATCGCAATCATTTGGTTTGAGCGATTAAGCACTGTGTCATTTGGAACAAACGGTGCTCCTTTCATCAACTGCTCCACTACCGGATGACGCCCGTCTTGAATTACAATTTCTTCCGATAAATTGACATCCGGGCGGCAATAGCCACAATTACTGGCAACCGTTGCAAAAGAGCAGTACACATCAAGGTTCGCAATTGCAGATGCTGTCTCCTGTACTCTGTGAAGCTGCGATGAAACTTTTTCCCGAACTTGTTCAAATAATTCTGCTTCCAATACTGAAATACGTTCTCCAGCAGAAAGTATTTTTCCTTCAAGTTCTTTTAATTCCGGAGTAATATATCTTTCACAATTCGTAAGCGTCTGCTTGCGAATATACGTTTCAGGAACCAAAGATAAATTTGATTTTGTTACTTCAATATAATAGCCAAAAACACGATTATAACCAATCTTTAAATTTTTAATACCCGTTTTTTCTTTTTCAGAAGATTCAATATCTACCAATACTTGTTTTGTGTTATGTACCAATGCACGCAAATTATCAAGTTCCGAACTAAAGCCTTCCTTAATAACGCCCCCATCTTTGAGAGAGGCTGGCGGCTCGTCCACAATAGCCGTTCCAATCAATATGCAAAGATCTTCTAAAATATCGATATCGTTATGTATTTTTTGCAGGTATTGACTGCGACAATCAATCAGCCTTGCTTTAAGTGGCGGAAGTACCCTACAGGTATACTCCAATGATTTAAATTCGCGTGGTGATGCACTGCCGTAAATTACACGCGTCATTAAGCGTTCTAAATCAAAAACACCAGACAACTGCTCCGTTAAATCACAACGCAGCATAAGATCATTGAATAATTCCTCCACAGCATTGAGTCGTTTATTAATTATGGCAGGATTAATCAGTGGTTTATCTAAAAAACTTCTCATTAAACGCTTTCCCATTGCTGTTTTGGTTTTATCCAAAACCCAAAGCAATGTTCCACGTTTTTCCCCCGTACGCATCGTTTGCGTTAGTTCAAGGTTTCTCCTCGCTGTCATATCTAGTACCATATATTGTTCTGCATCATCACAATTGATACCTGTAATGCGTTCTAAACCTTTTTGTTGAGTTTCATAGAGATAGGATAGCAATGCTCCAAGTGCACGAATCGATAAAACTTTTTGTTCCAAACCTAAATCTTGCAGTTCTTTTGTGAAATGACGTACAATCAATTTTTCGGCTTCGTTTTGATCGAATTTCTCATTGTCGTATAAATCAGCAAGGCAATGCAGTTTATCTTTCATAAAATTCGTCACTGCAGTTTTATCTAAAATACCCTCATTAAAAATGATTTCACTAGGGTTGTAACGGGATAATTCGTTAATAACTTCTTCCTGTTGAGAAGGATTAAACTGGGATACAAACACCTGTCCGGTTGAAATATCAGCAAAAGCAAGACCCCAACCCTTTTTATCACAGAAAATACAAGCAATATAATTGTTAACATCCTCCGCTAACATATTGCTCTCTATTAATGTACCCGGAGTAACTACGCGGATAACTTTCCGTTTTACTACTCCCTTTGCAACTGCAGGATTTTCAATCTGTTCACAAATCGCAACTTTATAGCCTTTTTTGATTAAACGAGAAATATAAGTATCACAAGCATGATAAGGCACACCGCACATCGGCGCACGTTCTTCCTGTCCGCAATCTTTCCCGGTAAGTGTAAGTTCGAGTTCACGAGACGCTACAACCGCATCGTCAAAAAACATCTCGTAAAAGTCGCCAAGGCGGAAAAATAAAATATGATCCTTATGTTTTTGTTTAATTGTGAAATACTGTTGCATCATTGGTGATAGTTTTTTCATATCTAGTTCCATCCAAGACGACCTCCGAGACTTCTATAATGTTAGTTTAATGGCAGCCTGAGCAAGAAGAGCAACTGCCTGTGCATTCACTCTGCTGTTGGATCATCGACGGATCTTCTCCGTTAACACTGCCGCGTAAAATTTGTAATACAAAATCCATAAGAGAATCAAGTTCTGTTTTGGCTTCATTATAGGACTTCATATTTTCATTCGCCATGATCTTCTGATAGATCTCTTTGATTTCGTTGTTGACTTCATTAATTTTTTCTTGATCTTTTTCTGATTGGTTAATCTCATTATTTAAAGCAATTCTTTTTAAATTGAACTCACCAATCAATTGCTGCAATTCCTTATCTGCATCATTTGCCTGCTGCTGCGCCATCATTTTTAAATAGCGTTCGTCTTGCTGAACAGCTTTTCCAAGTTCTCTTGCCAGTGTAATAACATCCATAGTTAAACCTCCAAAAATAGTTTAGATTTCTATTTTAGTTTGCCAAAAGACGCCCAATTTAACGCGCGTTCTATTTCGACATTCACAAAACAGCCAATTGTTTCTTTTGGACCAATAAATTCTACAATATCGTTTGAATCTGATCTTGCAGAAATCCATCCTTCGCCGCTTCTTCCTTCACCATCAGCTAAAACACGAATGGTTTTTCCAATCAATGCATTCTGCACCTCACCGCGAATTTCATCCTGCACAGCAAGTAATTCACGAAGCCATTTCGATTTTTCTTTTACTGGAACAGGATCTTCCATTAACGCTGCTTTCGTTCCTCCACGAGGGGAATAAATAAAAGTATAAAGCGTATGATACCTTACACGCTTAATTAATTCAACGGTTTCTAAAAAGTCATCATATGAATCCCCGGGAAATCCTACGATAATATCGCTGGAAAAGGTAATATTGGGAATACGTTTTCGGGCATAATCAATCAGTTCCAAATAGCTTTCAACTGTATAATTGCGATTCATAACCTTTAAAATTCGGTTACAGCCGCTTTGCACAGGCAGATGTATATGCCGACAAACCTTTTTGCACTCCGCAATGGTATCGATTAATTTTTTTGTACAATCTTTTGGATGACTAGTCATGAAGCGAATTTGGAAATCGCCATCTATTTGATTAATTTGACGAATCAAATCGGAAAAATCAATTTGTTCTGAAAGCCCTTTGCCATATGAATTAACATTTTGTCCAAGCAAAGTTATCTCTCGATATCCTTGTCTGACCAAATCGTTTGCTTCTAACAAAACATCCGCAGATTTACGGCTGCGTTCTCTGCCGCGAACATATGGAACAATGCAGTAAGAACAGAAATTATCACATCCATACGTGACTGGAAGATTCGCTTTTATATTTCCATCTCGTCGAAGGGGAAGCCCTTCAACAATTTTTCCCGGACAATCTTCATTTGAAAACTGCCGCTTATCTCCGGACAAACGATGAAAGAGAAGTTCAGGCAATAAATGAAGTGCATGTGTTCCAAACACAAGATCAACATAAGGATAACTTTTCTTTATTTTTTCAGAAACAGATTGTTGCTGCATCATGCAGCCACAAAGCCCAATTAACATATTAGGCTTTTCTTGTTTAATTGGCTTTAATGCACCAACATTTCCAAACACACGGTCTTGCGCATTTTCACGAACAGCGCATGTATTATAAATCACAAAATCTGCATGATCTGTTTCATCTGTAAAGCCATACCCCATTTCAGCGAGCATTCCTTTGATTTTTTCGCCATCGCTTTGATTTTGCTGACAGCCAAAAGAATGCACAAACGCCAGAGGCGGATGAGGATAGCGCGACATAATCAATGATTTTACACGTGCGGCATATTCCTGCTGAACCAAAAGATCCTGAGCACTCACCGCCTGTATTTTCTGCTCGGACAAGCTTTCATCTCCCATACCTATAATGATCACAAATTATCAATTTATCATATCATTTTTATCATAATTATTCAAGGTTAGACACAAAAAACTGGAAGTGCCCAAACAGACACCCCCAGTAAATAACGTTTCATTTTATTTTAGGGATTCTCCAAATGCTTTTCCCAATTCACGTGCTTTCTCTAAATCTTGTTCAGACGGTACAAAACAAACCTTAAAGCCTTCCTCAAACAAGGACATTTTTAATCCGTTAAGCCTTGCAGTAAGATTGGGAACCGCTTCCCCACTCCAACCATAAGAGCCAAATACAAGAACCGGTTTTTTTCGGTTATTAATTGCATCTACATGGCTTAGTAGCATCCAAGCGGGAGCAACCGCATCACTATTAATGGTTGGACTTCCTAATGCAAACGCATTGCTGCGATTAAGCAATACAGCCAGCTCATTTATATCATGTTTAATAATATCATAAGTGGTTACGTTCGCATCCGGTTGTGAATCTAAAATCCCTAAGCGGATATTTTCAGCGATCAAACCAGTATTGCCATATGCAGAAGTATAAAAAATAGGAACAGTTAAAACTTCATTTTTAACTGGCT
>CALLQM010000234.1 GCA_938014855.1 uncultured Clostridia bacterium
GCACAGGGTGATTTGGATCAGGCTCGTCTGCTTTGGCAGAAACTAGAAACGTCCCATGTGTTTGATGTTGCACTGGATGAAACGCTTCCCACCCGTAAAAAATGGCTGGCAGCTTTGCGGCTGTTCAGTCATGCCGCCGCAACAAAAGGTGGAGTTGGCACCAAAGCGCTGGACAAACTTCTGCACACTTATTTAAACGAACCTGCAATCCGCCGTTCTCCGGTCGATTTTGGATTTGTCACCGTACGCATGCACGGCATGAAACCCTGCCAGTTTTGGAAATCGGACATCCCCAATGGGCGGCTGATTGAGCATTTGATCGCATCTTGCGCATTGTTCCCCGCCATCCAGCCGCAGACCATTAACGGAAAAAAATACATCGACGGCGGATTCTACGATAATATGCCCATTCGGATGGCGCTTGATCGGGGTGCGAAGCATCTGATTGCGGTCGATATGAATGCCATCGGGATGGTGCGATGGGAAAAAGAATTCGACCACCTCGATATCCGTACCATTCGCTGTTACTGGAATCTCGGTTCCATGCTGCTGTTTGATCCCAACTCCGCTTGTCACAATATACGGTTGGGGTATTTGGATACGATGCGCTCGTTTGGGGTGTATGACGGTGCGGCCTTTGCGTTTCTCAAAGGAACCGTATCTTCGCTGGTTCGCAATCACTACGGCAATTTTTATGAAACCTCTGCCCTATTTGGAATGGAGAGCTTAAAGCAGACTTTTCTTGATTCTGTTCTTTTGCGCGCAATTCAAAAGCGCTGTCAGCGGCGCGGGCTCAAACCGTCGGGTGTTCGCGCATTTGCAGTTGATGGGATGGAATGTGCCGGTGAAGTATTTGGCCTTGACCCGACCATTCTCTATACACCGGATCATTGGCGGGAGTGTCTGGCCAATGCCTTGTCAGCTATCTCTGTACCGGATCCGCTGGATTTGACCGCTAAGACACTCGAATTGCTTGACCGAAGGGTGCGCACGGTGTTCTTGGCAAAACAAATGAAAGCGGCTTTACAAAAACAAAAACCGCTCAATCTCCTGCCGATTGCAGCTGTCCTGCCCGATGCATTTTCTGCCGCGCTCTATTTGGTTCTTTGCGGCTTCATTCAATAAAAAAGGTCCAGTCTTTTTGACTGGACCTTTTTGTTACATTGTAAAAATCCATTGGGCAAACGTTGCAACTGCCGGAATCGTCAGAATCGAAAACAGAGTGGTAACCGCAACCAACGCCGCACCATGGTTGGCATCTCCGCCATATTTTGCCGGCATCATCGTCGTCGTGATTGCACCGGAGCAAGAACTGCAGATTACCATGGCCAATGCCGCCATCTTTGCCTGCTCAAACCAGGAAGGTACCCGCATCAGCCAAATGATTCCGATAAATAAAATTGGCAGAATCACGAGCCGCAGAGCGGAAGCCACATAGATATGCCGATTGCGCAGTGCTTTGCCAAGATCGATATCGGCTATAAAAATGCCGGTTACGATGGTCGGAAGCGGTGTATTCATCGCAGCCACATAATTGAGCGTCGTCGCGATTAACGACGGCAGTTTGATTTGACAGAAAAACAGCGTCAGACCCACAAAAACGCTGATCATTGCAGGAGTGCGAAATACTTCCCCCCAATGAATCGTTCGGGTTTGACGCAAAACCATCACACCATGCGTCCAGGTATAGAGGTTAAAGGCCGCAACAAA
>CALLQM010000235.1 GCA_938014855.1 uncultured Clostridia bacterium
CGTTCCCATGCTGTGCTGTAAGTTTCTGTAGATAAGAAATTTTCGAACGTCCCATCTCCATAGATGATTTGAATATGCCAAATGTGCTTCATCTGATCAGCCTCTCTTATTTGAAATAAAAGGTTCGATTAACCATTCTGCCGACATTGTTTTGCCGACATTTTCCATCATCTTTTTTTTGCATGCATTCCACTTTTCCGGCTCTAGTGTATCCACCATTACCGCTTTGCCGTTCATGGTTATCCACAATTCATCACTCGGCGGTGGAAAGCGCGCCATCTGCATCACCTCGACTCTTTTACTTGTATGCTTTTGTGAGATTGTCCTGTGTATATCTGCGGCAAAAAAGCGGAATGTAAAAAATGCGTTTGGCAAACGCATCATGAAATATCTATGTCAGCCAAGGCAATTAAATTCCATTTTGTAAATAGATATGGAATGAATGGATTTATTTGGAGGGAATCGTATGCGCATCGGTGCGGCATATGTCCGTGTATCCACGGATGATCAGTTAGAATTTTCGCCGGACAGCCAGCTTCACAAAATTAAAGAATACGCCAAAGAGAACGATATCTCCCTTCCTGCGGAATATCTATTTCGAGAGGAAGAAGGTCGCAGCGGCCGCAATGCCGCACATCGCCCCGAATTTCAGCGTATGATCGCGCTTGCCAAATCCACGCCTAAACCGTTTGATGTCATTTTGGTGTGGAAATTCAGCCGATTCGCACGCAATCGCGAGGACAGCGTGGTTTATAAGTCTATGCTGAGAAAAAAGTGCGGCATCGATGTGATCTCCGTCAGTGAACCAATTGGAGACGACAAAACAGCGGTGCTTATGGAAGCGATTATTGAGGCAATGGATGAATATTATTCGGTCAACTTGGCGGAAGAAGTGAAGCGCGGCATGTGTGAAAAGGCCGCAAGAGGCGGAATCGTGGGATCTCCTGCGTTCGGCTATTTGGCGCAGAACGGAACGTTCGTACCCGATCCGGAAAAAGCCCCAATCGTACGCATGGTGTTTCACAAATTTGTTGCCGGAGCGGGATGCCGCGATTTGGCGGCAATGCTGAATGCAATGGGCATTCGTTCTAAAAAAGGATATCCAATGGAAAACCGGACGGTGGAATATATGCTTCGCAATCCTGTTTATATTGGAAAAATACGATGGAACCCCAACGGCAAAACCGATCGAACATTTGACCAGCCCGCTATCATTGTGTCCAACGGGCATCATGAACCGATCGTTTCAACAAAGCTGTTTCTACAGGCACAAGAAAAGTTCGCACAGCGCAAAAAGATGTTTGCAAAATATGCGCGGCAAAGTCATTCCCCAAATGATTGCATGCTGAAAGGATTGGTACGGTGCAGCAGCTGCGGCAGTACACTGGTGCGCTGTGGCAAAGGCATGCAGTGCTATTCCTATGGCAGAGGGAACTGCAAGGATTCGCATTATATTTCGCAGGAACAGGCAAATGAACGCGTGATTCATTTGATTGAACAGGCATTTGAGCACGCACAATACGCCGTACATAGAGTTCCTGTTCCCAGCCCAAGCGATCAATATGATCTCATTGATAAGCAGGTTCAGCGTGAAAAGACAAAATTAGAGCGCATTGAATGCGCTTATGAAAACGGCATCGATACGCTTAATGAATACAAACAAAAGAAACAACAAATAATAAAGACCATGGAACAGCTCAAAAAAAGCCGTTCTATGGTCAAAAAATCCAAATTATATCCGAAAAACACAGCGTATAAAACGAACCGAAGTCTTGTTGAGGATTTGCAAAATCCCAACATTTCAAATGCAAAAAAGAATTTGATTCTGCGAAGTTTGATCGATCACATCATCTTTGACCGCACAAAAAACGTTTTGCAAGTCTACTGCTATTGGTAAATTCTATCCATTTACCGTTTGGCGGACCGGACGGAGAGCTTGGCGCTGCAACTCGTTACTTACAGCAACGGTACAGTATGCCTTATGCACAAGTAAAAGGAATGCTGACAGATATCGGCACAGAAGAATTAGGACATATTGAAATGATTTCAGCCATTCTATACCAACTTACCCGTTGCCTTTCGACCAAAGAGATCAAAGACAGCGGATTTGACGCTTACTTTGTCGACCACACGACCGGCATCTATCCGCAGGCGGCATCCGGCGTTCCGTTTTCTGCCGGCTCCCTGCAAGTTACCGGTGATACCATTGCGGATTTGACCGAAGACTTAGCAGCCGAACAAAAAGCCCGCTTGTCCTATGACAATATCCTGCGTTTAATTGATGACCCAGACGTACGCGATCCGATTAAATTCCTGCGTGAACGCGAAATCGTGCATTTCCAGCGCTTCGGGGAAGCTTTGCGGATTACACAAGATAATTTGGATCCTCGTAATTTTTATGCATTCAACCCCAGCTATGACCGTAAATGCAACCCACCCGATATTGCGCCAGTCGCTCCGGCTCCATGCAATGATGTAGCAGGCATTTCCAACATGCCATGCAATATGCCGAACAATCATGTTGCAGGCGTTTCCGACATGCCGTGCAAAATGCCGAATCAAAATGTAGCAGGTGTTTCTGACATGCCATGCAATATGCCGAATCAAAATGTAGCGGGCGTTTCTGACATGCCATGCAAAATGCCGAATCAAAATGTAGCGGGCGTTTCCGACATGCCATGCAATATGCCGAATCAAAATGTAGCGGGCGTTTCCGACATGCCATGCAATATGCCGAACGAAGATGTAGCAGGTGTTTCTGACATGCCATGCAATATGTCAAACGAAGATGTAGCAGGTGTTTCTGACATGCCATGCAATATGTCAAACGAAGCAGTAGGCGGTGTTTCAAAAACATCTGCCGAAGAAGATGTCATAACTGCTTATAAGAGTTTGGATATTTCTGTTTATGATAAGATGGAAAACGAAAACTGCAACACATCAAACGTTTCGGGTGTGACAGATGTCAAACCGGCGAAAAAAATGAAATCCAAGGTTAGTGAGACTTCCAAAACAAAACCCGAAAAAGAAAGCAAAGTATCCGGCACATCCAAATCCAAAACAGCGGGTACCTCCAAAAAGTCCGAACAAAACATGTCCAAAGCCATTGACTGGACCTGCAAATTTAATCAGCCAATGTACAATGCATCCAACTTTGGATACAATGCAGTCAGTCCATACGGCTATAACCCTGCAAAAAAGAACAAACGTAATCCATACAGTCACGGCTGATACTCTCCACCCAATACACATGAAAAATGTCCGCAGAGCGGACATTTTTCTTTTCTCAATTAGACAAGCTGTCAAGCCTCTGCAGTTTCTTAAATTTGTACAATTCTTCGGTACTTTGAAACCAATATCTGCTATAATAGGAATATTAGAACAAATAACAGGAGGGCAAAAACATGGTGCCAATCACAGAAATCACCAAGGAATGTACAGACAAGCTCAAATACATACTTTGCGACATTGATGATACCATTACCACCGACGGAAAATTGACCGCCGCCGCATACAGTGCAATGTGGGATCTGTTTCATGCAGGTTATCATGTAATCCCCGTTACCGGCAGACCGGCAGGCTGGTGCGACTTGATTGTACGGCAGTGGCCGGTAAAAGCCGTTGTTGGAGAAAACGGAGCATTTGTAAATTATTTTGAAAACGGTCACTTAAAAACATTTTTGCATCCGTCCGTTGCATCCCCGGAAATCCACAGCCGTTTGGAAGCTGTTAAGCAAGCGTGCTTAACAGGAGTTCCCGGCAGCCGTATCGCAAAGGATCAGCCCTATCGCTGTTATGATCTGGCAATTGATTTTAATGAAGATCCCCCTTATTTAGGTTTAGAGGCGGCAGAAAAAATTCGGAAGATTTGTATTTCAATGGGAGCTGAAGCAAAAATCAGCTCGATACATGTCAATGCATGGTTTGGAGACTATGATAAACTGACGATGACGGAACTGTTTTTAAAGACGGTTCTGCATGAAACCCACACCAAAGAAAAAATCATCTTCTTTGGAGATTCGCCCAACGACGAGCCCATGTTTGCGCATTTTCCAAACAGCTGTGCCGTTGCCAATATCCAGCCGTTTGTCGATCAGCTGACCCACCTGCCTGCATTTGTTACCAAGCAAAAAGGCGGCGAGGGGTTTGCGGAAGCAATCACACATTTACTTTCCATGAAATAAAAAAATGCCCGCATCTGCGGGCATTTTGTTATTTGACATCAAATCGATAAATCGTAACCGATTCGTATTTTTTTCCTGCTTTTAAGATTGGATTCTCCCATTCGGGGTGATTCACCGAATCCGGCGCAAACTGGGTTTCCAAGCAGAGCGCACTGCGCGGCGCATAGGTGCATCCGCCCTTGCCCGATATGGAACCATCAATAAAGTTGCCGGAATAGAACTGAACGCCCGGCAGAGTGGTTTCACAGGTCATATGCCGCCCGCTTGCTTCATCATAAAGTTCAGCGCACAGCCCCATCACGCCGTTTGGCGTTTTTAGAATCCAGTTATGGTCGTATCCGCCTCCAAATTTGAGCGGCCGGTAATCGGCATCAATCCGCTCGCCGACGCGATGAAACTCCCGAAAATCCATCGGCGTATCCGCCACCGGAAGAATCCGCCCGGTTGGAATACTTTCGCTGTCCGCCTCATTAAAGCAGTTCGCGTGTATTTTCAGCTGATGATCGAGCACACTTCCGGAATCGTGTCCCGCAAGGTTAAAGTAAGAGTGATTTGTTAGATTGCAAACCGTATCTGCATCACAAACTGCCGAATAATGCAGTTCAAGTGCGTTCTCCTCTGTCAAATGATATGTAGCACTGACCAACAGATTCCCGGGATACTGTTCCTCCCCGTCCGCACTGGTATAGGTGAGTTTCAGCGCTTGACCGCCATCCATTGCAGTTATTTCGGCATTCCATACAACTTGATCGAATCCTTTGATTCCGCCATGCAGATGATTTTTGCCGTTGTCATTAAGGGCAAGCTGATACGCTTTTCCATTCAGTGTAAACCGGCCTTTTGCAATTCGGTTGCAGCAGCGGCCGATTAATGCCCCAAAAAAGTTCTTGCGTGCACGGTATCCGGCACAATCATCGTACCCTAAAACCACATCTGCAAATTTTCCGTTCCGATCGGGTGCTTTTATAGAAACAATCGTCCCGCCAAAATTCGTCACGGATACCTGCATTCCGTTGTCATTTTGCATGGTATAAAGGCTCGCAGTCCTCCCGTCTTCAAGGACGGCGAATGGTTTTTCTGTCAAATTCGTCATGGAACGCCTCTCCTTTTTCCTGCTTTGTTTCTTTTTATTATAGCCTTTACCTGCAAAAATGTAAATGAAAACCAGGGCATTAGTAACCAAAATTTGCAAAATGCGTATATTGAACTATACGTAGGACGGAGGTGGCTGGGTGAAACGCAGGGATTTTTGGGACTGCAATTGTTGGGCACTGATAGGGGCCGGATTTGGTTTGGGCGTAGTGCTTGCCGTGTTCGCTTCAATGAAGCTGGTATTGATATTAGCCGGCGCTTTACTTGTCGCCCTAGGAATACGTATTTTGATGATGTAATCGAAGGAGGCATCTTTTTATGAAAATCGTTGTTGTAAAAAGCCCGCGTTTTCTTGTGCCGATCTTGCGGTTCCTGTTCGGTGTAAAAAAGGAGACTACATAAAAAGCATTGGGCAAGCCTGAATGCGGCTTGCCCAATGCTTTTCTATTCACGGGAAGCAATCACCAAAAGGGTGCCGTTTCCTACAGTGATAACTGCTTCCTGCTCCAAAAATTCGTTGCTGGTTCCGATTGGGAGCGCAGGAGTCATGGTGTAGTCCCGAAGCGGGTATTCCAGTCCCTCAAGGGTTACACCCGTACACACGCCGCCCCAGGCGAATACAGACAGATGATACCCCTCCATCTTCGGGATGTGCAAAGAACCATTTTGGACAACCCATGCCGCATTTCGGTTCGCAAGGATTTGACCGTTCGCCCCGTTTTCACAAAGAAACACCAATGCCTGCAGATTGGAAATGGTGTGATCGAGTCTTCCGCCAAAACCACCCAAAATCAAAAAGTCCGTACAGCCCTGCTCAAGGCCACAGCGCAGACCAAGCATTGTATCGGTATCGTCCTTATGTGTGGATGCTTTTAACACCGGAATCGTTGTGGGGACTGGTTCCTTGAGCGAATCAAAATCCCCGACAAGCAGATGCGGTGTCAAGCCGAAATGCTTGGCGGCCGCATAGCCGGCATCGCATGCGATGATGTAATCTTCCGAACATATTTTAGGACAAACGCGGTCAAAATCAGACAGCGGGCCGCCTGTCAATACGATACAGCGTCTCATTTTTTCAGTTCCCACTCCTTGATTTTTTTTGCGTTCTCGTAAAGCCTGCAATAATTTTCATGCCTGGATGGGTGGATTTTTCCCTGACGCATTGCTTCCAAAACCGCGCAGCCTTTTTCCACCGTGTGGGAACAGCCTGTAAACTTACAGGAACCGATATATTCTGAAAATTCGGGGAAACAGTCCGCAAGTTCTTCTTTGAAGATCACTTCGTACCGTTCCAGCTCTACCGCAGAAAATCCCGGTGTATCCGCAATGTAGCCATCTTCCCCGATTGGGTACAGCTGCACATGGCGGGTGGTATGCCGCCCTCGTCCGAGTTTTTGGCTGGTTTCCCCTGTTTCCAACGCAAGACGGGAATCAATGCGATTTAGAAGGCTTGATTTGCCGACGCCTGTATTGCCGGAAAAAGCACTGATTCCATGCGAAAAGGCCGCACGAATCCGGTCGATTCCTTCATCACTTTTATCGGTTACAGTAAATACAGGAATTCCGATTTTGCCATAGATTTCTTCCAGTTCTTCCGCACTGCCCAAGTCACTTTTTGTAATGACAAGCATTGGACGAATTTGTTTATGACAGGCGATTGCCATCATTTTGTCGATCACCAAATGATTAGGCGCTGGATCTGCAACCGCGGTAACGATGACGAATGTGTCAAGATTCGCGAGCGGCGGACGCACCAGCGCATTTTTGCGCGGCAGGATTTCCGAAACCTGCCCTTTTCCCTCTCCGATCACTTCCATTTTTACATGATCGCCTACAAGAGGGCTGATGCCCTCTTTGCGAAAAACACCACGGGCCCTGCACTCGTAAAGCTCGGAGCCTACTGTGACGTAATAAAATCCGCCGGTTGCTTTTGTAATCAGACCTGTCAAATATTCCATAAATCCGTCCTTATTTTGATTTGTCATCATCTTTCAAATTCGTCCGCGAAATTATGCAGAACCCGATGTCCCTTTTGGTCATAGTCCAGTTCATAGACTTGATACAGTTCGCCGTCAAAGAAAATGTTTACTTCTGTAATGCCCTCGCCCTCAAAAGCCGGTTTCCAAACCTTTAGTTTGGAAGGATTCACAGTCTCTTTCAAAACTTCCTCGCCATCCTGCGTTGCAGACATCAGCACATCACGGTCTACGGTTGCAGGCAGTGGAACAAACAAAGACATCTTGATCGGACCGCTGCTTTCGCCGGCAACTGTTACGTTGATTTTGGTGTTTTGCTCCACCATAGAATCCGCATTCGGCGACTGACCGATGATTGTTCCGTCCGGGAACTCTCCATCGTAATCTTCATCATAGGTTACTTTATCGATTTGCAGTTTATAATTTTGCAGGAGCTTGCGCGCATCTTCAAGGCTGATGCCTTTTAAATCCGGCACGCTGACCTGTTTTTGCTCCTTGCCCAAGCTGACATACAGAGTGACAACCTCACCCGCGGCAACTTCTTCGCCTTCGCCGGGTATGGTTTTCACAACGCTGTCCATTGGAATCGTATCACTAAATGCCGCTTTTTCATCATAGTCAACGCCCCACTCTTTGAGCTGAGCTATGACCTGCTTGATGTCCATACCTTCAAAACTCGGCAGTTTGATTGTTTTTTGTCCGGTGCTGATTTTTACTTTAATGATCGAGTTGACTTTGACATTGGTGCCGGCTTTCGGGCTTTGATCATAAATAACACCTTTACCATAGTCATTGCTAAAGTCGGTTTTTTCAACCTCTAATTTAAAGTTCTCATATTTGGGAGAAATCTTTATATTATCATATTTGAGTCCTATCAATGTAGGGACCTGTACGTCTTCTACAGGTGCAAACGGGTTATTTAAATAGATCATCCAGCCGATAAAAGCCGCCGTAACGATCACAAAAGCCGTTGTTACGCCTGCCAAAACCGGAATGATCGGCGCCCGTTTCATTTTTTGTTTCTTATGTTTCACCTTGTTTTGATCCTTTCGGGCGTTTTGTATTGCGTGAGTATATTTTGCACTTTCCGTTGGAAGAGGCACATTCAGATATTTATATTCAAATAGGATTGACGGATCCCGCTCAAATTGATCGATATCCCGCAGCATTTGTGCCGCAGACTGATACCGCTTACCCATATCCTTTTCCATCGCATGCATCGTAATTTCTTCCAGACCCTCTGGAATCGAAGAATTCAGTGTCCGCGGAAGCGCCGCTTTGGTTTGAATTTGTTTGAGCGCTACCGACACTGGAGAATCAGCCTCGAAAGGAACACGTCCGGTAAGCATTTCATACAAGATGACCCCAACCGAATAGATATCCGTACGGGCGTCAATCGTACCGCCGGCAGCCTGTTCCGGGCTGATATAATGTACAGAACCTATCGCTCGATCTGTTATGGTTCTGGTTTCACTGCGCGCAAACCGTGCGATTCCAAAATCTGTAATTTTAATTGTACCGTCGGATAACAGCATAATATTTTGCGGTTTGATATCCCGATGGACGATGCCTTTTTCATGCGCATGCTGAAGTGCACGAAGTGTCTGCACCGTAAAGTGCACCGCTTCTTTCCACTGAAGAACGCCCTGCTGTTCAATGTATTCTTTCAGTGTAATTCCGTCAATGTACTCCATCACAATTGACTGCATTTTATCGGAAAAGCTTACGTCATATACGCGCATCACATTGGGATGGTTGAGCACAGCCATCGCCTTGCTCTCATTTTTAAACCGACGGCGCATATCCTCGTTGTCCATATATTCATCACGCAGAATCTTGACGGCAACAATCCGGTCTTCCAACACATCAAACGCTTTGTAAACATTCGACATGCCCCCGATACCGATGATCTCCATGATCTCGTACCTGCCGTCGAGCTTTTTGCCTAAATATTTATCCATTCCTATGTTTCCTCCCGCGTTATTTAGCGATAACAACAGCGGTAATATTGTCCGTTCCGCCCGCTTTATTCGCTTCATCGATCAGCAGAAAAACATCCTGCTCGCTTGCACATGCCGAAATCAGATCCAGGTGCTCCTCCGGAGGAGCATAGTTATAAAGGCCGTCGGAGCAAAGCAGCACGCGCCCGGCAGTAAAAGGATGCTCCATATATTCCAGTTCCACTTCACGTTCCACGCCAAGCGCACGAGTAATATAGTTGCGTTTGGGGTGCACAAGTGCCTGTTCATGGGTGATTTCACCGTTATCCAGCAAAAGCTGTACAACGCTGTGATCTTTGGTCAATTTCAGAGACGAGCCTTGATGCTCAGGAATCCAATAAGCACGGCTGTCTCCGGCATGTGCTACACAAAGTGTATCACCATAAACAATCGCAAGCACCACCGTAGTGCCCATTCCCTGTAATGTCGCATCACTTGCCGCCATATCATAGATCACTGCGTTGGCGGCTGATACTGCCGAAATCACGATGGGCTTGATTGAAGAATCCTGCGGGTGAGCCGCAAGCCCTCTTGAGAGTGCCTGCCCGATGATCTCCACTGCTTTGCCGCTGGCGATATGCCCGCCATTTTCTCCGCCCATGCCATCACAAAGAATCGCATACGCTGTGGTATCGTTAATCACTTGAAAAGCAAAGTCGTCTTGGTTGGTGGCGCGCACACACCCTTTATCGGTCCCTCCATAGATCTTAATCAATCGTTTGCACTCCTTCTCGCCACAAGCCGTATGCTTATGGCTGCTGAATTCTCAGATTCTGCCATCCTGATGAAAAAACTAGGTTTCAAACTATTGCGTGTCGATTGCTATGCATTGTGAGATTTCTTTTCGTGCTCAGCCGCATCCTGCCGGCGGAGCTGACCGCATGCGGCGCTAATATCGCTTCCAAGCTCCCTGCGGATGGTTGCATTGACGCCAAGCTGCTCAAGCCGGTCACGGAACCTCTCAATTTCGGCGCGGTTTCCGCGCTTATATCCGGTCTCTTTTACGGGATTGACCGGAATTAAATTGACATGCGCACCCATTCCTTTTAACCGCGAAGCCAATTCTTTGGCATGTTCTGGGGAATCATTGACCCCTGCAATCAGCGCATATTCAAATGAAATGCGGCGCCCTGTGATCTTAAAATAATCGCGGCATGCCGCAAGCAGCTGATCAATGTTATATTTGCGGTTAATCGGCATGGACTGATTGCGAATCTCATCATTCGGCGCATGCAGGGAAATCGACAGAGTAAGCTGCAGTTTCTTTTGCGCAAGCTGGCGGATGCGATCCACCAAACCACATGTCGAAAGCGAAACATGCCGCAGAGAAAGGTTCAGTCCTTCCGGGCTGGAAAGAATCTCTAAAAAGTTCATCACGTGATCAAAATTATCCAGCGGTTCCCCAATACCCATTAGCACGATTCCGTCCACTCGTTCGCCGCTGTCTGCCTGCGCGGTATAAACTTCGTCGAGCATTTCGGATGCGGTCAGATTCCGCACACAGCCTGCAAGCGTCGACGCACAGAATTTACAGCCCATTCGGCAGCCAACCTGCGTTGAAATGCACAAAGACGTGCCATGGTGATAATGCATGAGCACCGATTCCACACAATTGCCGTCACGCAGTTCATAGAGATATTTTACCGTACCATCTATGGCTGAAACAAGCTTTTTTTTGATACGGATGGCATTTATGTAGAATTTTTCGTCAAGCTGACTGCGTAGAGAGACCGATAGGTTTGACATTTCAGCAAAAGTAGACACACGCTTATCATGCAGCCAGCTATAAATTTGACCCGCACGAAATTTCGGCAGTCCCATTTCGGCGGCTGCCGTTTTCAGTTCGGGCAGTGTATAAGATTTGATATCTAATTTTTCCATTTCATTCACCGTTTCTGCAGGACGGATACAAAAAAGCCGTCGGTATCAATTGTTTCTCCGGTATAGGTCTTTTGAGAAACAAGAAAGAACTCCTCATTTGACTTTAAAAAGTGCGCAACAACCTGCTCATTTTCTGCCGGCAGCAGTGTGCAGGTAGAATAAACCAGCTGACCGCCCTCTTTTAAATATTGTGAGGAAATTTTTAAGATTTTATACTGTATTTCCGGCAAATTTTGGATAGATTCGGGTGTCTTGTATTTTATTTCCGGTTTCCGACGGATAATTCCAAATCCGGAGCAGGGAACATCACATAATACACGATCAAAAACTCCCATTGACTCATCAAAAACGGATGCATCTCCTGCGGATGCTTTGACAATCCTTAGTCCGAGGCGCTGAGCACCCTTGCGCACCAAAGCGGCACGTTTTGCATGCAGGTCGCGGGCAATCACCTCACCCGTGTTTTTCATCTGCTGTGCAATGGTGAACGTCTTCCCGCCAGGCGCCGAGCAGACGTCCAATACCCGTTCACCGGGCTTTGCGCCCAATGAGATGGCGCAGATCTGCGAGGCTTTGTCTTGTACATGAAACAGTCCCTGCTGAAAAGCTTCCAGCCTTTCCACCACAACTCGGCCATTTACGGTGACACAGCCCACAATTTCAGAATCGGGAAAACAATTGATTCCCTGCTCTTTTAAACTTGCGGCCAATTGCTCAGCATCGGTCTTGAGCGGGTTCGCTCGAAGATAGATCGGCGGCTTTCCAAGCGAACTTTCCAGCATGCAAAGGCAGGCCGCTTCCCCGTAATGCTCCATCCAAATCCGAATCAACCAAGCAGGACAGGAATACTCAATCGCCAGCTGTTCCGTACGGCCGCCTGTAACAGGCGGTATGGTTTTTCCATCGCGCAAGAAACTGCGCAGAACACCGTTGACAAAGCCGGATGCCTTTGCGTTTCCCATTTTCTTTACCAAATTGACACTTTCACTGACAGCGGCATAGTCATCAATCCCGTCCATAAACTTCAGCTGGCAGATGCCTGTACGCAGAATTTCTCGAACTGCCGGCGAAAGTTTTTTCAGCGGTTTTGCGCTATATGCACTTAAAATGTGGTCAATGGTAATCAGCCGCTCAAGTGTACCAAAAAACAGCGCTGACGCAAAGGAACTGTCGCGCTGATCCAGCTTATTTTGAGTGATTAAGGAATCAATCACAAGGTTTGAATAGGAGTTTGCGGTGCTTTGGCGCAAAAGTGCCTGCACCGCCGTATATCTTGCATCTTTCATGTTTTTATCCAATCTGAAAATTTTGGGACTTAATCGCGTCGGTTACGGGAAAGCAGAATCAAACGCAAGAGCTGCGTCAGCGTAACCAAAAGTGCCGCTACATACGTTAGTGCGGCGGCCTTGAGAACCTTGCGGGAACCGCGCAGTTCCGATGGGCTTAAATAATCGAATTGTTCCAGCGTTGCCAATGCACGGGATGAAGCATTGAATTCCACCGGGAGAGTCACAAGCTGAAAGACAGCTACTAAGGAAAAAAGCAGAATTCCAAGCTGCGAAACGGGTGGATAATTAAAAATCAGTCCCATGATAAACAACGGAATCGCAAGTTTTGAACCGAAATTGGTCACCGGGATAATCGCATTGCGAAAAATGAGCGGAGCATAGCGGATGGAATGCTGAACAGCATGTCCGCATTCATGAGCGGCAACCCCGACCGCCGCAACCGAATCGCTGAAATAAACACTGTCCGATAGGCGCACAACTCCCGCCGACGGGTCATAGTGGTCGGTCAATTTTCCACGGATATGCTCCACTCGGATGTTATGAAGCCCATTGGCATCCAAGATTCGGCGAGCGGTTTGTTCACCGGTAAGACGGCTTAATGAATGGACTTTGGAATATTTTCCAAACGTACTGGACACCGTGGCCTGCGCCCACATTGCAAGCAGCAATGCAGGAACCACCAAAATCAAGTAATAGTAGTCATAAAACATGAACGGCAAAATGCGTTCCCCCTTTTTCGAATATTATTCGCCAAGGGTTGCGCCAGCTGTCATGGGATGTCCGCGCAGATAATCAGCTGCCGGCATTCTTTTGCTGCCCTCGGCCTGGATTTCCAAAAGTTCAATCGCCCCGCTGCCACAGGCTGCAATCAGCCGCTGCGGGTCTAATACCGCACCCGGAGTTCCTGATTTGTTTTCCACAGGATGGGAACGGTAGACTTTGATGCGTTTACCATCATACATGGTATATGCGGTTGGCCATGGGTTCATACCGCGAATCAGATTATGAACCTCGGCGGCAGACTTTTTAAAATCGATTTCTGCCATCTGCTTATTCAGCATCTGCGCATAGCAGGATTGTGAATCATCCTGCGGGATGCGCGGCGCTTGTCCTTTTTCGATCAGCTTTACCGTTTCAGAAAGCGCATCAGCGCCCAAATCGGCAAGCCGGTCAAACAGTTCGCCGGAAGTCTCGTCCTCCCCAATCGGTGTGGAACGGCTGAGAATGATATCGCCGGTATCCAATCCCTCCGCCATATACATCGTCGTGACTCCCGAAACCTCATCTCCGTTAAGCACGCTCCACTGAATCGGTGCAGCGCCCCGATATTTGGGAAGAAGAGAACCGTGCACATTCACACAGCCATATTGCGGCAGTTCCAAAATATCCTTGGGTAAAATTCGTCCATATGCCACAACCACGATCAATTCCGGAGCAAGCTCTTTTAAAATTGCAAGCGCTCTGCCGTCTTTCATTTTTTCGGGCTGATATACAGAAAGCTGATACTTCAGCGCAAGTTCTTTGACCGGCGGCGGTGTCAGCTTATAGCCGCGTCCCTTTGGTTTGTCAGGCTGTGTAAATACACCCGCTATCGTATGTCCGTCGTCAAGCAGACGCTGTAAAGACGGCACAGCAAAATCCGGTGTGCCCATAAAAACAATACGCATTGAGTACCTCCTAAATTTGGGTTATTCACCAAGTTCTTCCGGCGTAAGCATACGATCCGCCAAATCAATGAACAGAACACCATCTAAATGGTCGAGTTCATGACAAACCGCTACCGCCAAAAATCCTTCGGCCTCCAATTTAATCTTCTTACCGTTTCGGTCTTGTGCCTCAACGCTAACCTTCTGGGGACGGTGCACCATGCCATATTTTCCGGGAACAGACAGACATCCCTCGTATCCATATTGATCGCCCGAGCGGTCGGTAATCACCGGATTCACCAGTTCCACCAAACCTTCTCCGACATCGATGACAACCGCTTTGCGCAGAATGCCAACCTGCGGCGCGGCAAGCCCGACTCCGTCATCTTTCTGCATCGTTTCATACATATCGTCGAGCAGATCGTGAAACCGTTCATTAAATTCCGTTACCGGGCGTGCTTTTTTTCTTAGTCGATCGTCCCCGGTTGTAATAATTGTTCTTAATGCCATGTGCTTGTCCTCCAGATTCTAATTTCTCTATCACATTATCGTTTAGTATTTACTAAATGGTTCAAAATCCAACAGCATTTTGCGTTTGTATGCAAGCATCCCGTTCATGCCTTCCTGCAATTTTCCGTAATATCCTTCTTGGGTGGATACAACGCGTGTCTCGCCGTCCTTACACTGGCAAGTGTAGGTAAAAACCGGCGCTCCGCCGGATTTCGTTACCGTTTTTTTAACGATTGTCGCTTCACATTCTTTCGGTTTTCCGTAGTCACGTCGTCTCATAATAAAAAACACGACGACTGCTGCAATTAAAAAAATTACAAACCATTCCATACCTATTATACCTCCTCAAAATGAAAATGCTTAAACATTCTAATAACTTTACCTAAAAACTATGTGTTTATATTGAATTTTCGTATTTTGGATCGACAAAAATAGAAACCGCTTTATTTTCGTTTTGTGCATAATACCACTCCACCACGCGCCACAAAAGAGAGCGAAAGCGGGCATTATAATTGCATTTGATTGCCATACGCCAACGGTATTTCCCTGCAATCCGATTAATCTGGCTCTCACAAGGCCCCAGTACCCGCAAAGGCAGATTCGGGAAGTCCTTTCGCGCCTGTTCTGCAAATTTTGCAAGAAAACGCCGAGACGCATCCCGCACCTGCGCATTTACAAGTCCGGAAAACCCAACCCCAATCATATCACAAAACGGTGGATAGAGGTGGATGCGGCGGCTTTCGATTTCCTGCTCAAAAAATGTATCATAATCCTGTTCGGCCGCCAAAGAAATCACCGGATTTTCCGGCGTAAACGTTTGGATATACGCGCGTCCCGCTTTTTCTGCCCGTCCGGAACGCCCGACAACCTGCGTAAACAGAGAAAACGCCCGTTCATAACTGCGGTAATCCTGCGCATAAAGCGATGCGTCCGCCGAAAGCACCCCGACAAGCGTAACATTCGGAAAGTCCAAGCCTTTTGCCACCATCTGCGTACCAATAATAATATCATATTTTCCTTGTGAAAAATCAGTAAAATAGGTTTCATGCGAAAATCTTGCCATTGTGGTATCCATATCCATCCGCAAAATCCGCGCGTCGGGAAACAGTTCCTGCAATTCCTGCTCGACCTTTTGGGTTCCAGCACCCGAATAACGCAGGAGTTTACTGCCGCAGGTCGCACAAACATCATCCACACGCGCCACATAACCGCAGTAATGGCACATTAAATGCTCGTTTGCGCTGTGATAAGTAAGCGCTACGGAACAGTTTGGACACTGCGCCACTTTTGCGCAGATTGCGCATTTTACTAATGTATGATACCCTCTGCGGTTGAGCAGTAAAATGGACTGTTCCCGGTTATCAAGGTTTGTCTGGAGCTGATCGATCAGCTCCTGTGACAGTGACGCAGAGTGCGCATTCAGCGCCTGCGTAGACATATCCAAGATGGTTACATCCGGAAGATTTGCTTTTCCGAATCGCTTTTTGAGCGTCAGCAGATGATACTTCCCTTTTTGAGCGCGGTAAAAGCTCTCGACGCTCGGTGTCGCCGATGCAAGAATCATCAACGCATTGTGGTAAGCAGCCCGCACACGCGCCACATCACGCGCATGATAGCGCGGCGACTGCTCGGATTTATAAGTGGTTTCCTGTTCCTCGTCCATCACGATTAGTCCAATGTTTTCAAGCGGCGCAAACACCGCACTGCGCGTACCAATGACAATTTTGGCATCGCCGTTTTTAATGCGTTTCCATTCGTCCATACGTTCCGACATTGTAAGTCCGCTGTGCAGTACGGCAACCGTACCGCCAAAATAGCGATGAAACCGATTAATCGTCTGTGGCGTCAGCGAAATCTCCGGAACCATAACAATGACGCCGCTGTCGTGTTCGAGCACATGTCGGATAACGCGCAGAAATACCTCCGTTTTGCCCGATCCGGTCACGCCGTATAGCAAAGCCGTCGCCGGTTTTTCCTCATCCGAAAGTGCGCACAACCGCTGATACGCGGTTTCCTGCTCATCCGAAAGCACAATGGAATCAATGTCTTCCAACACATGGCAGTCCGCATACGGATTGCGGTAGACTTCACGCGTGAAATAATGAACGACCTCTGCTTTGGAAAGTCTTTCTACAACGGTTTTTCCGACTGCGGCGAAATAACAGACCTCTTTGAGCGATGCCTGTCCTACATTCAGCAGAAGTTTTACGACTGCTTTCTGTTTGACCGTGATTTTCACATCCGTAATATCCGATAGTTCCTGAATTCCGTCCGCCAAACGCACCATAACCAGTTTTTCGTCCAAAATCCGCTGGCGGATTTCCTGCGATTTCAGCACGACGCCCTGCTCACATAACTTACGAAGCATCGGAGCGTCGGGCTTGAGTCCCAAAGCCGCAAGCATCGTTTCCTCCCGCACCGGTTTGCCGCGTCCGCGCAGGTAATCCATGATTTGCTTGGCGTCGTCGGTTAAATCTTCCGGCAGCTGAACCTGCTCATCCAGTTCGTAGGTATATTTCAGTTCCACACCGATTCCCGGCGGCAAAAGTGTTCGGACTGCATCATAATATCCGCAGAACGTGGTATCTTTCAAATGTCGGACCAACATGAGCATTTCGGCATTGAGCAGAGGTTTTTTGTCCACAAGCGACTTGATGGCTTTCAGCCGCATACTGCCGTCATTTTCGCAAAGTTCCATCACCAAACCAAACCGTGTACGATTTCCGGCGCCAAACGGAACGGTAACACGGCATCCGGCAGAAACTGCCATTCCGTCCGGAACAAGGTAGGAATAGCATTTATCAAAATGCAGGGTGGCATTTTCCACCACGACCTTTGCAATTGTTGACAACTTCCCACCTCCTAGATGTCCGTTTTTTATTGTTTGGACTGATAAAGCACAAGCAGGCGGTCGAGCAGTGTATCGGCGACCGCATCTTTTCCCATCAGCGGAAGCGGTTCCGCACCGTCCCGTGTCAAAAGCGTAACACGATTGGTCACGGTGCCAAACCCCGCACCCGCATCTTTTAGGCTGTTCGCGGCAATCATATCTGCGCCCTTCTTTTCCAGCTTTGCCCGGCTGTTTTTGAGCAGGTCTTTTGTCTCCATGGAAAAACCACACAGCACCTGATTTGATTTCTTATGACTTCCCAAATACGCCAAAATATCCTGCGTTCGGCTTAACCGCAAAGCAAGTTCGCCATCCTGCTTTTTGATTTTATCCTGCGCAGATGTTTCCGGTTTATAATCTGCCACAGCCGCGCATTTTACAATCATATCCTGCTCTTTGGCGCGCGAAGTGACCGCATCAAACATCTCCTGCGCACTCACCACAGGCACCACGGTTACACCATGCGGCGGCTCAAGCGCCGTTTTTCCCGATACCAGCGTCACCTGTGCTCCGCTGCGGTTTGCCGCGGCCGCAATCTCTTACCCCATGCTTCCGGTTGAATGGTTGCTGATAAACCGCACCGGATCAATCGCTTCCTGTGTCGGGCCTGCGGTCACCAAAACATGCATCCCCGCCAAATCCTTGGAAGTGAGAGCATCGCGTACCGCCTCAAACAAGACTGCCGGATTCGGCATCCGTCCTCTGCCTACATCGCCGCAGGCAAGCCAGCCGCTGTCCGGCTCAATAACTTCGACGCCGAAATCCTTCAGCGTCTGCAAATTGCGCTGTGTAATCGGGTTGTCATACATGCCCGTATTCATTGCCGGAGCGATGATTTTGGGGCAGGATGCCGCAAGGATTGTCGTTGTAAGCATATCGTCCGCTATTCCTGCGGCCATTTTTGCAATCACATTCGCTGTTGCTGGCGCCACCAAAAACACATCCGCCTTTTTTGCCAGCGCGACATGTTCGACGTTATATTCAAAATTGCGGTCAAATGTGTCGATGGAAACCCGATGATTGGTCAATGTTTCAAAGGTGAGCGGAGTGATAAACTCTGCGGCATGTTTCGTCATAATCACATGCACCTGTGCCGCTGTTTTCCCCAAATTGCTGGCAAGCTGAGCCGCTTTATAAGCGGCAATCCCGCCGCTGACACCTAACACAATGGTTTTGCCTTCAAACAATAACAGATCCCTCCTGTCCCCGGCGAAAGCCGTAACATGTTGAAAACAGCCCTGTTTGCGACAGGGCTGCATTTCATGGTTTGGTTTTCTTACATGCCGCTCAATTTATGTCTTCCGTTGGCAAATTCCTCAATCGCTTTTTTTACAGGCTTTTCTTCCAAAATAACTTTTTGTTCTTCGGCCTCTTCTGCAATCTCACGAGCACGTTTTGCCACAGCAACCACAAATTCATAACAGCTTTCATTGGATTTTATCATCGATGGCATAGATGGTCTAAGCATATTCATCTTTAATCACTCACTTTTTCGATTAGTTTTTTCATATTTTTCGTTTGACATTTCGCCGCCGTTACAATACAAGCAAGTTGTTCGCGGGCTTTATGAACATCATCGTTGATAATGATATAATCATAATCCATTGCATGGCGCATCTCTTCCCGAGCCGCATTCAGCCGCATTTTTACAACTTCCGGCGGTTCAGTTCCCCGCCCTGTCAAACGCTGCTGTAAAATCTCAAACGACGGCGGAAGAACAAAGATGAACACTGCATCCGGAAAAGTCTGCTTAATTTTCATTGCGCCCTGCACTTCGATTTCTAAAAAGACGTCATAACCTTCCATCAGACGCTTTTCCACCTCAGCGCGGGGCGTTCCGTAATAGTTGCCGCTGTATTGTGCATACTCGAGCAGGCCTTCGGTTTTGATCAGCCCTTCAAACTGCTCTCGATTTTTAAAATGGTACTCCACGCCGTCCGTTTCTCCGGGACGTGGATTACGCGTCGTTGCGGATACCGACAGCACCGCACGGTCGTGCTCTTTTAAAAAGGGCACTAAAATGGTTCCTTTGCCCACTCCGGACGGTCCGGAGTAGACATATAGCATTCCTGTTTTACTCATTCCTCTTGAACCTCGTCCTCGTCATCATCTTCATCAACCAAACGATTTGCCACCGTTTCCGGCTGTACAGCCGAAAGGATGACGTGGTCGGAATCGGTTATAATGACCGCACGGGTACGCCGTCCATAGGTAGCATCAACCAACGTTCCCCGATCACGCGCATCCTGAATAATACGCTTGATCGGAGCGGATTCCGGGCTGACGATTGCAATTAATCTGTTTGCGCAGACCATATTGCCAAAACCGATATTAATCAATTTCATACTGCGTCCCCCTACTCAATATTTTGAATCTGTTCGCGGATTTTTTCGATTTCACTTTTGATATCTACCACAATCTGAGCGATTGATACATCCTGCGCCTTTGAACCAATGGTATTCACTTCGCGGTTCATTTCCTGCACCAAAAAGTCCAGTTTGCGTCCCACTGGCTCATTGTAGGTAAGAATTTCACGGAATTGTGCAACATGGCTGTTGAGCCGTACCGTTTCTTCATCAACTGCAATTTTATCGGCAAAAATCGCCGCTTCTGTAATGACGCGGGATTCTTCAATCTGACGGTCATCCAAAACTTCCGCAATTTTGGCAGTCAGACGCTCACGATACGCGGCCACCGTCCGGGGGGACTGCTCGGATACGATGGCAACTTTTGATTCAATTGTGGAAAGCCGATTGAGCAGATCGTCTTTGAGACGTTCTCCTTCAACGGTGCGCATCGAGACAAATTTTGTCAAAGCCTCCTCCGCCACCGTTTTGACTGCAAGCCAAATTGCTTCCTCGTCTTCCGGTTCTTTGCTGATTGTAAAGATATCGGAAAAACGGGAAATCGAGCTTAACGTAATATCATCCTGCAAATGATATTCATGCCCAAGCTCACGCAGTGCTTCCACATAAGCACCTGCAAGTTCGCGGTTAATTGCCACATTCACATTTCCCGCATCGAACGACTGAATCGTAACGATCACTTCAATCTTTCCCCGCGAGAGCTGTCCTTGCATAAAGCTTTTTAGTTTTTCTTCCAAATAGCCATACATGCGTGGCACTCGTGCAGAAAACTCAAAAAAACGATGATTAACCGACTTCATTTCTACGGTAATGTCGCGTCCATCCATCTGATGCTGAGCGCGTCCGTAGCCTGTCATGCTTTTGATCATCCGCGTTACCGCCTTTATTATATTTGCCCCGGAATCAGCCGGGAATACTGCTGTATTTATATCTAATTATTTTATCCCAAATTCATGCTTTTGTCAATTTCCATGTAAGGATTTAGGCAAGATTAGGATGCCCCAATCCGGATGGAAAAAGTCCCCCACCCAAAGGTGAGGGACTTTGCAATTTTTCGGTTAAGCCGGATGGACTTTATTCTCTTTGTCAGCGTGTTTTCCGTCGACACCGTATTTCTTATTTTTGCGGGATTCAAAGAATTTCGGTGCAACCTGCGGGAACATCGCCATGGTGAGAACGTCTTCATCCTGCTCGAGATATTCCTGCGGGAATTCTGCACGGAATTTATCCAATTCCGGTTTAATCAGATCAGCAGGGCGGCAGTCGATAGGTTTCTCATCGCCCAGGATCTGTTTGCGGAACTCAGCAGAAATCGGAGCCGGAGTCTTGCCGTATTCGCCTTTGACCAAACCGCGGAACTCTTTGGTGACCATTTTGTAGCGTTCGCCCAAAATAACGTTGAACACAGCCTGTGTACCAACAATCTGAGAGGATGGAGTAACCAGCGGAGGATAGCCGGCGTCCTTACGAACATTCGGAATTTCCTTGAGCACATCCTCAAATTTATCTTCCTGACCAGCTTGTTTGAGCTGGGAAACCAGGTTGGACAGCATGCCGCCCGGTACCTGATAAAGCAGAGTATTTGCGTCAACGCCCATGACTTTCGGCGAAAGCAGACCGTTGTCGAGATACTTCTGACGCAGTTTTGCAAAGTGAGCACGAACAACGTCCAGTTTCTTCAGGTCAAGGCCGGTATCATACGGAGTGCCTTTCAGTGCAGCAACCATCGACTCGGTCGCCGGATGAGAAGTACCCAGTGCCAGCGGTGACATTGCGGTATCGATGATATCAACACCTGCTTCGATTGCTTTTAAGCAGGACATCGAAGCCAAACCGGATGTGTAGTGCGTATGCAGATCAACCGGAATTTTAAGTTTGCTCTTGAGAGCGGAAACCAATTCCGTCGCTACAGAAGGACTGATCAGACCGGCCATATCTTTAATGCAGATGGAATCTGCGCCTGCGCTTTCCAGCTGTTTGGCGTAGTTCACGAAATATTCTACATTATGCACCGGGCTGGTGGTATAAGAGATCGCCGCCTGCATATGTGCGCCCATCTTCTTAGTAGCCTTAATAGCCGTTTCCAAATTACGAATATCATTGAGTGCATCAAAAATACGGATGATATCAATTCCGTTATCGACCGATTTCTGTACAAAATATTCGACTGCATCATCCGCATAGTGACGATAACCGAGCATATTCTGTCCGCGGAACAGCATCTGCAGTTTGGTGTTGGGCATATTTTTACGAATTACACGGAGTCTTTCCCACGGATCCTCATCCAAAAAACGGATGCAGGAATCGAACGTAGCGCCGCCCCAGCATTCGCTGGAATAAAATCCCACTTCATCCATTGTGGACAGGATCGGGAGCATTTCTTCTAAACGCATACGGGTTGCAATCAGCGACTGGTGCGCGTCGCGAAGAATCGTTTCACAGATTTTTACCTTTTGTGCCATTTTCTCTTACCTCCCCTTAACCGATGGAGATCAGCAGATCATTCGACTTGACGGTATCGCCCTTTTTCACATGCACGCCAACAACGGTACCGCTTTGGGGTGCAAAGATTTCATTCTCCATCTTCATAGCTTCCAGAATTACAAGTACGTCATTTTCTTTGACCTGGTCGCCCTCTTTTACCTTGACATCCAGGATGTTTCCGGGCATTGGAGCATTGACCTTAGCTGCATTGGCAGGAGCGGCTGCAGGAGCAGCAGCGGGAGCGGGTGCAGCGGCCGGAGCCGGAGCTGCCGCAGGAGCAGCGGCGGGAGCAGGTGCAGCTGCCGGAGCCGGAGCACCGGCTGCAAGCTCATCCACCTGTACGTCATAACTTTTGCCATTGACAGTTATATTAAATCTTTTCATGATAGAATCCTCCTTGTATTATTTGATTCTGCGGTATGGAATCGGAAAAAATCCGTACATTACATCGGGATGTTGCCGTGTTTCTTCGGCAAAGTGCTTACACGTTTGCCTGCCAGCATGTCCAGAGCAGAAATCAGAACCGAACGAGTCTGTGC
>CALLQM010000236.1 GCA_938014855.1 uncultured Clostridia bacterium
GGTTATGACCGCAGAATAGCGTCCCACCGCGGAACCGAACTGCATAACACTTTGCGAAAACGAGGACATCTCACTGCCTAATTGGCGGAATACCTGCTGAAAGATGGGGAGCACTTTCACGACCAGCACTCCGATGACGAAAACCATCATCACAATCATAATGAGCGGGTAGGTCACTGCACTTTTTAAATTTCTCGCAATGGATTCTTCCCGTTCGTAATATTCGCACAGATAATCCATGACTTCATCCAGTTTGCCTGTTTGTCCGCCGATTTCTACCATATCGATCACATATTTCGGGAACAATCCGGATGCAGACAGCGCCATATGTAAAGGCTCACCCATTTCGGTACGCTCTAAAATGGTTGAGAGGATCTTTTTGCCTTGAGCTTTCTGCAGATCGCTGTGCATGATGGAAAGCCCTTCCGATACAGGGATTCCTGCTTTTAAGATCATCGACAGCTGAGCGCAAAAGGTGGATATTTCAGCGGGTGTCAGCATGATCGTTTTCGAGTTTGCCATACGCCGCTCCTCCTTAATAGACATATTTGGTACTGTAATTGCTTCCATTCCCAATAAACTGCATGATGCTTTCACTGCTGTTTGCGCTTGACGCAAATGTGGGATCCATTAGTTTCCAAGACTGACCGTCAAAATAGATGATTCCATTGACCCAGCCTTGTTCGTTTAGATAAACACTGATCCATGCATGATAGATGCCGCCGGATGCATAGCCGATTTCCATCCGAGTGGGGATATTCTGTGAGCGGAGCATCGTTGCCATCACGGCCGCATAGTCAAAACAAATCCCTTTGCCGGAACGTAAAATACTGTCCACAGCCGGAAGGTAACCGGATTTGACGGTGGCGGCTTTCTGCGTATCGTATGTAAGACTGCTGATGACAAAATTATAGACGGATTGCACAATTTGGATTTGGCTGTCCGCCTGAGCGGCAAGCTGGATTCCTTTTGCCACAGTTTGAGAATTCGAGGAATAATTCACATACTGGTTGGGATAAAGATAGGGTAGAAGCGGGCTGTCCAGCTTTACAGAAATGGTTTTACTGGTTGCAAGCGCATATTGGCTGTTGCGCACATGTTCAAATACGCTGATTTGGTAGCGCCCGTCCCCGGAAGTCAGCGGAAATGTATCATAGCTTCCTTTATGCAGATTATAGGTATAAACAACTTGATTGCTTCCTTTGATCTGTAGCTTTACTTTGGAGGCATTTCCGGTATATTTAATCATAACATATCCCTGTGATGTGTTTGATGCATCAATTACAGCGCTTTTATCGGAATAGACCACTTTGCCGGAGGCTTTGGGCATGCGGATTGTGGCAGATTCATTCGGCTGTGAAGCCAATGCAACAGGAGAATCCGCAATGGTAACCAGTGAGTTGAATGCGCTCATTGGAGCAGAGACGCTTGTTGCGCCTGCAAAAAAGCTCCCCGAATGAACCGCCATAAGCACCGCCAAACCGGCGGACAGCAGAATACGAAAAGGACGCAAATTTATTATTTTAGGTAACTGCATAGTTTTAGGTACCTCCGTTTAAGAGCGGCGCATCTGTTAGAGGGGCGCACTGCTGATCAGTTCGGCGGTCACGATCATACGTTTTTGAGAGGTGCCGATGGGATGGCAGGATGTCAGCGTGAGACAGCTGAAGTCTTTGCTGTAAATCGGTCCCCAGTCGTCTGCCGCAACAATTTCGGTTTGTTTATACTCATAAGTGTAACAGGTGCCGTTATATTCAAGATAGAGCAGGTCGCCATCGGTTATCTGATCGATGTAATAAAATTCACAGCCGTAGATATCACGGTGTCCGGCAATGCTTACGTTGCAGTTGCTTTCTCCCGGCAGCTGAGCATATTCATAAAGACCAACGCCTTTTTTCAGTGATTCGTCATCGGTTCCGCCCATGACGGGAACTTCCAACTCCAAGCGCGGAATCCGCAAGACCATTTTGCCGTCTGTGTAATCCTGCCTGCTTTTTGTAAGAAACAGCCGATCGGTTGGATATACGATTGATTCCGATTCAGGCTGTGAGGATGCAGAAAAAGAAGATGATTCAGGCTCAAGATCAATCGCGGAAGACTGCGGCAGAGATGCTTCGGCAGAATGGGCTGATTCGCTGATGCTTTCCGTGTTACGGTTTGTATGTGCAGAAAAATTGAGGTATACTGCATATAGAAAGATCAGTAAACCCAAAACGAACAGAGCTGTGCCAATCACAGAATATTTATTTTTAAAGGTGGATTTGATCCAGTCTAAAAATTGATTCATTGTATATTCTCCGTTATGACTGCTTTCAATATTGGAAACGATTGACAATTATTATCAATTATTATAATATAGTTTCAACGAAAAAGAAAGTGGTTTCGATTTAAAAAAGTATACAATTACCCTCTAGCGCGGTTGGATTCATTCGCAATGGAAGAGATAAAGGACATTCTTTTGAACGCTTTTACAAGAGAGAGGGGAGGGTTCAGGTGGCTGTTTCAGCATCAAAACCAAACATTTATGTACGTTTTTTTGGCGGTTTTCAGCTGATTGTGGAAGGCAACGTGTTCAGCGATGCGGTTAACCAAAAAAAACAGCTGAAAAATCTGCTCGCTTATCTGCTTGTATTTCGGAATAAAACGATTTCACAAGAGGCAATCATTGACGCTTTATGGCCGGACGGATGAAAATTCATAAGTATTTAATTTTTTCCTTGGTTAAACAAGGCAAACAGCAAAAGGC
>CALLQM010000237.1 GCA_938014855.1 uncultured Clostridia bacterium
GGGGAGCGGGGATTGAGATTATATTTGCAGTTTATAGGCTCACAATGCTTCACACGTCGCTCCTCATGCGAGGAGCGTGGATTGAAATTCAATCAGTGGATACCTTCCAGAAAATCATATACAGACAAAAAAGACGCACAGTATGAAGCTACTGTGCGTCTTTTTATTACCTTATCCATCAGCAGAAACGTCAAAATTAACTGTGCCATTTTGCTATGTCGAAATGGTTATCTGTCTTTTTGCGGCAGTAATTTTTGGAACCCATAGAACGCTGCTGTACCCACAATATCAGCAACCTTTGTTTCTGTAAGATTTACGTCATTTCTCAGCCATGTAAGATAGGCAGAAGTTGTACCTGCGGAATAGAATTCTGCATATAGTTCAAGTTCATCCGAAGGCAGTTTCAATCCATCTGCCAGCGCCTCTACCACCACACTTTTTACCATATTTTTAATTTCTTCCCAAAACGAAAAGTAGGAAGGTGTCTTTGCTATATGGCGATAAAGATCAATGTCCCGATCCATGAGAAGATTTAATGACTGGAATAAGGATGAGATATCAAAGGATCGGTCAAAAAAATCATTCTTTTCTAATATCAGAAAAAATTCGCCAATCAAGTTCTGGTAAAACTCGTTCATAATCGCTTCTGTCGAGTCATAATGCAGGTAAAAGGTTTTTCGATCAATATTAGCGCGTCGCGCAATTTCTGTAATCGTGATTTTGGGTGCGTTTTTTTCCTTGATCATTGAGAAAAATGCTTCCCAGATAGCTGTCTTTGTTTTGGTAATCCTGCGATCCTCTTTCATGAGGCACCTCGCTTTCAATAGATCTGTTGATTAATCAACAGATCTAGATGAACTGGCAATTGAATCATGTATTACAAACCATTATAATACACACATGTGGAATAATCAATACGTGTGTATTAACAAGGAGGAGAATATAGAAAAAATGCGCAGGGCGACTTATGAATTATGGATTTTAGATGAGCTTAGCCGAATGCACTTGCACTCCCGGTTTTCACAAATGCTTCAATATATGCAACACGGCAACGTGAGTGTATACCAGCATTGCATAAATGTAGCCTATATGAGTTGTCAGATTGCATGGGGGCTTCATCTTGATGTAAATTATTTTTCATTGATTCGGGGAGCATTACTCCACTAAGACACCGATTTCATGGTTTTTCCCATCCACGTAAGGCCCTGAAAAATGCCCAAGAGGATTTTCAGCTCACACCCACAGAAGTTAATATCATTCTTCGGCATATGTTCCCGCTGACCCCTATTCCACCAAACTGTCTGGAAAGCTGGATCGTCTGTGTATCTGACAAGGTCTGTACCATGAAAGAAATTCTGAGATCTTATCATGCGAAATTGGAATCTTCCGGAGGCATATCGATATGAGGCATAGTGAATTTTTTCTATACTTTTTTTGCTATAGCTTTCTGGGATGGCTCTATGAATCCACAATCTGCTCTCTCGTAGGAGAACGGCGATTTATAAACCGCGGATTCTTGCTTGGGCCTTACTGTCCAATTTATGGAACGGGCGCGGTATTGTGCTGGCTGATACTAAAAAACAGCACAAATATTTTTTGGGTTTTTGGAGCTGCAGCCGTTTTATGCTGCACCTTGAAATATATTACTTCCTTTTGCATGGAGAAACTTTTTCATGCAAAATGGTGGAACTACAGCATGATGCCTTTTCAGCTCCACGGTCGAATCTGCCTTTATGGCGGGATCATCTTCGGAGCTGCAAATGTCGCAGTTCGGTTCATCATGCAGCCGGTGCTGATGCAGTTAATCAGGAATATAGACAACCGGTTGCTACTTGGTGCAGCATGGTTCATTTTTACTATTATGGTTATTGATACAGCCCTTACACTAATAAACTGGAAAGGCTTAAATCAACACTTAAGCTTAATTCGCGATGCAATTTATAATAAAACGGACGGGACTTTTTCCAGATTGACAGACCGATTTTGGGATACACGGATATCTTCCGTCATCGAAAAAGGGCACGGACTTCTTGTCCGAATTCAAAACCTAAACATCAAATTGGATCGCAATGAGCTTCGCTTTTTTCGAGCGTTTCCTAATATCCGCATTCACGCTTATGAGGAAATCCTTCAGCGACTGCGGATCAAGGAGCGGCTTCGGGCAAGAAGAAGAAAAGGCACGGTTACCTCGCCTGATAACGGCAGCAAAGATGTTTGGAATCGTCCGGTTCACAATCGTGAGGGAGGAAAAAAATGGGACAACACAATACTCTGAATCATTTGGCCATCGTTGTCGATGGCAATCGCAGATGGGCTAGACAACACAATCTGCCCCCATATATGGACATAAATACGGGATTGAGCGCTTGGAAAAAACAATCGATTATGCAGTAACACTGGGCGTTCCATATATGAGCCTATTTGTATTTTCTACGGAAGACGGACTGATTTATCCCCCGTCACCATTCATTCTATAGACTATTTGATTTTGGCGACGCAAGACTGTACCCGTGCTATTGTAAACTTTTGCTTGAACTACGGTGGAAAAGCTGAAATTATTGATGCTTGTAAAGCGATCATAAAAGAAATAGACAGTAAAACGCTGTGCGCACAGGATATTGATGAAATCGTTTTTGCTCGGCATCTCTATGCAGATTTACCACCGATCGATTTATTGATTCGTACAAGTGGAGAGCTTCATATCAGTAATTTCATGCTGTGGCAAAATGCTTATTCAGAAATGTATTTTACCGATGTACTTTTTCCGGATTTTGATATGGATTTGGATTGAATTTTTTATAAATATCCCGGCAAGCCATTCCTATTTGATTGATACACAAAAAAGCATCATAGAGCAGGTACTCAAATGCGAATAAGAACAGGTAATTATATTTTTCAAAGGAGAAACATACATGAATATCACCGATAATATAAAAGAATTTGGTTTTACACAGGCCGTCAAGTATCTAGAAAATAACCCGGAAACGAATATTCCTAAACTGATGGAGCTGGTGGATCATTTTTTGCCAAACAGCGTGAGGCCGTCCGGTCGGCGATTGAAGGGAAGAATAATTGGTACCAGTTTATTATGAGGTTTTATGAACTGGATACCGGAACAAGAACCACTTTCTTTCGTAATTTCATCCTGAATAAACATTTTTTTGGTTGGCCTGAACAGGAAAGAAACCGCGAAAAATACAATTGCAATATTCCATGGACGATCCTGCTGGACTCAACTTCTGCGTGCAATTTGCATTGTACGGGATGTTGGGCCGCTGAATATGGACAGAAGCTGAACCTGTCCTACGAGGATATTGATTCTATTATTACACAGGGAAAAGCTCTCGGCATCTATCTTTATATTTATACCGGCGGTGAGCCGCTGGTTCGGAAGAACGATCTCATCCGCCTGTGCGAAAAGCATTCCGACTGTATCTTCCTGTGTTTCACCAACGGGACTTTGATTGATCAAGATTTTTGCACGGAACTGCTGCGGATAAAGAACTTTATTCCTGCAATCAGTTTGGAGGGCTTTGAGGAAGCCAATGACAGCCGCCGCGGATCGGGTGTCTACTCGAAAGTAATGGACGCTATGCAGCTTCTAAAAGAGAACAAGCTGCCGTTCGGGATCTCAGTTTGTTATACCAGCGTCAACTGGGATGATGTCAGCAGTGAGGAGTTCTTTGACGAAATCATCGATATGGGAGCACTTTTTGCATAGTTCTTTCATTATATGCCGGTCGGAAAGGGAGCCATCCCTGAGCTGATGGTCTTGCCCGAACAAAGGGTGGAGCTCTATGAGCGTATCCGGGAATTTCGTAAAACAAAGCCCATCTTTACGATGGATTTTCAAAATGATGCACAGTATGTGGAAGGCTGCATTGCCGGCGGACGCCGTTACCTGCATATTAATGCTGCCGGAGACGTTGACCCCTGCGTATTTATCCACTATTCCAATGCCAATATTCACGATTGTACTCTGATGGAGGCGTTGCAGTCCCCCATTTTTATGGCCTACCACGATGGACAGCCGTTCAATGATAATATGCTGCGTCCCTGCCCTATGCTGGAAAATCCCGAGTTTCTGCCTGAAATGGTCAAAAATACGGGAGCGCATTCAACCGATCCTCTGGCACCGGAAAGTGCAGAAGAATTGTGCGCCCGAACCATGGAGTAGGCCGGGCGCTGGAGGCCCGCAGCAGAGCAGCTTTGGCATGATTGCAGCAGCTGTGTGGGTCGTTCTCAG
>CALLQM010000238.1 GCA_938014855.1 uncultured Clostridia bacterium
TCCCGCCGTTTCATTCTCGTTTCCCTGTAACAATGATTCGCAAACAACGCAAATAAAATTATGCAGCACTGCGATTATTTGCTGTACAACTCGACGATAAGATGTTCTTCAACATCCAGGTCGATGTCTTCACGTTTCGGAAGCTCGATGATGCGTCCGGTCATGTTATTTTTGTTGCAGTCCAGCCATTTTGCAACTGGGCGGGAACCCATTGCTTCGACCACGTCTTTGAGCTTTTCGCTCTTAGAAGCTACTACGATTTCATCGCCAGCTCTGAGCAGGATCGAAGGGATGGTTGCTTTTTTGCCGTTTACAGTGAAATGTCCGTGACGAACAAGCTGTCTTGCTTCTTTTCTGGAAGCTGCAAAGCCCAGTCTGTAAACAACATTATCAAGACGGCTCTCACAGATTTGCAGCAGGTTTTCACCCGTTACACCCTCTTTGCGCGCAGCGATCTCAAAATATTTTAAGAACTGGCTCTCGAGGACTCCGTAATAACGTTTGGTCTGTTGTTTTGCGCGCAGCTGGATTCCGTATTCGGAAGATTTTCTCATGCGCGCTTTGCCATGCTGGCCGGGAACAGATGCTCTGCGGCTGACGGCACATTTGTCGGTGTAGCATCTTTCGCCTTTGAGGAACAGCTTTTTGTTCTCTCTGCGGCAGAGTCTGCATACAGCACCGGTATATCTTGCCATGAATTGCACCTCCTGATTGGTTTAACGCCCTTGTGCTTGGCGTGCACTTGCGGGCAGGTTTTGCCGCTTATACGCGTCTTCTCTTCGGCGGGCGGCAGCCGTTATGCGGAATAGGAGTTACGTCCTTAATCATATTGACCTCAAGACCAGCTGCCTGAAGCGCACGAATTGCAGCCTCACGGCCTGCCCCCGGTCCCTTAACATAAACTTCAACCGTCTTTAAACCGTGCTCCATAGCTGCCTTTGCAGCGGTCTCAGCAGCAGTCTGCGCAGCAAACGGAGTGCTCTTTCTCGAGCCTCTGAAGCCAAGGCCGCCTGCTGAAGCCCATGAAAGTGCGTTGCCCTGAGTATCGGTGATCGTGACGATCGTGTTGTTAAAAGTGGACTGGATATGTGCCGCACCACGCTCGATGTTCTTGCGCTCACGACGCCTACGAGTGGCAGTCTTTTTATTGGCAATAGCTTTAGCCATCGTGTATATCCCTCCCTAATTACTTTTTCTTGTTAGCGATTGTTTTCTTGGGTCCTTTTCTGGTACGCGCATTGGTCTTTGTTTTCTGTCCGCGGACAGGAAGACCTTTTCTATGGCGTACACCGCGATAGCATCCAATTTCGACCAGTCGTTTAATGTTGAGCGCTACTTCACGGCGAAGATCGCCTTCTACTCGAACATTATGATCGATGTATTCACGCAGTTTGGAAATATCGTCCTCGGAAAGATCCTTGACTCTTGTGTCAGGATTCACTCCGGTGGACTCGAGAATCTGCTGTGCGGTTTTTTGGCCTATACCAAGGATATAGGTCAAACCGATTTCGACCCGCTTATCTCTCGGCAGGTCAACTCCAGCTATACGAGCCATACTTCTGTTGCACCTCCATTATTTGGTTTGCACTTAGCCCTGACGCTGTTTGTGCTTTGGGTTTGCGCATATTACCATGATGCGGCCCTTGCGCTTGATGATTTTACACTTCTCGCAAATGGGCTTAACGGAAGGTCTTACTTTCATCTGAAACTACCTCCTTAAAATCCCGTGGATTGTTTGAAACGGCCAAGGCCGCTTTCTACTTGGAACGCCAGGTAATGCGTCCCTTTGTCAGGTCATATGGAGACATTTCCAATGTGACCTTGTCTCCCGGCAAAATACGAATAAAATTCATCCGAAGTTTACCTGATATATGCGCCAAAAGCTGGTGACCGTTCGGCAGCTCGACGCGGAACTGCGCGTTCGGCAGGCTTTCTACGACAGTGCCTTCGATTTCGATGACATCTTCCTTAGACAAGCTGATTACCTCCCTCATTCCCGCGGAATTCCCGAAGGGCTTCCCGCAGCTTTTTATTGGTTTTGATACTGGATAAATCCAGACGTGTGTTGGTTTTCCGAATGTGTTTCTCGCTTTTTTGTTTCGGCTTTTCCAGCGGTCTTGTTTTGCCGTCAGCTAGACGGACAAAACCATTTTCCGCTGAAAGAACAACAAGCCAGCTTCCGGCATCATGCCCAGCTATTGAGCGTACCACCATACCCGCTTCAATCGGCATACCGCACCCTCCCATTAAGGCTGGGTGAGGATTACCGGACCTTTGTCGGTAATCGCAATGGGGTTTTCAAAGGGTGCGGCAAGACCTTTATCGGCCGTTACAACGGTCCAGTCGTTGCTGAGCACTTTGATTGCCGGTGAATGCTGTGTGATCATTGGTTCTACCGCGAGGACCATACCAGCGACGAGCCGAACACCATGACCCGCGCGCCCATAGTTTGGAACCTCGGGCTCTTCGTGCATTTCGCGGCCGATGCCGTGTCCGACATATTCCCGGATTACTCCGTAACCGCATGATTCTGCATAAGACTGAACGGCATGGCCGATATCACCCAAACGCTTTCCGGGCTGCATAACCGCGATTGCGGCAAGCAAGCTCTGCTGCGTTGCATCCATCAATGCCTGAGCCTCAGCGCTGACTTTCCCTGCTGCAAAAGTTCCCGCATTGTCTCCCTGGTAACCGTTGATGACTGCTCCAACGTCGATGCTGACGATGTCGCCTTCTTGAATAACGCGTTTGCCTGGGATTCCATGGATCACTTCTTCATTCACAGAGATGCAAGCACTGGCCGGAAAACCACCATACCCCAAAAATGAGGGTTTGGCGCCTTTAGAAAGAATAAAACTCTTTATAATGCGGTCGATTTCTCCGGTTGTGATGCCCGGCTGAACGGCCGCACCGCCGACTTGTAGCGCTTGTGCCGAGATAGAACCCGCTTTTCTCATCTTTGCAAGCTCTTTCGATGTTTTCAGCACTATCATACGCTACGCCTCCAAAGCTGCAAGAGTGAGTTGTGTTGTCTGCTCAAGCTCTTGCTGTCCCTCAACGATTTTGAGTTTGCCTTTGTTGGCATAATAATCTTTGAGGGGTTCTGTTTGCTCATGATAAACCTTCAAACGATCACGAACGGTTTCGGGCTGGTCATCCTTGCGGGTTACCAGTTTGCCGCCGCATTTGTCGCAGACGCCTTCCTGTTTGGAAGGTTTGAATTCGATATGATAGCTGGCACTGCATTTTTCACAAACGCGTCTGCCGCCCATTCTCTTTTCAATTTCTGCATCCGCAACTTCAATGTCAATGACACGGTCGATTTCGATTCCCATGGCGTCGAGTGCCTCTGCCTGAGGAACGGTGCGCGGAAAGCCGTCTAAAACGAATCCTTCCTTGCAGTCGTCCTTTGCAAGACGCTCTTTGATGATTCCAATTACTACGTCATCCGGAACGAGCTTTCCAGCTTCCATATAGGATTTCGCTTTCAGACCCATTTCGGTCCCGTTTTTCAGCGCCTCACGAATAATGTTTCCGGTGCTGATTGCGGGGATGTGCAGACGGTCACAAATGATCTCTGCCTGTGTGCCTTTTCCTGCGCCCGGAGCGCCAAGGAGTATCAGTTTCATAACTTCTCCTCCCTTAACCTAAAAAGCCTTTATAGTGGCGCATCATCATCTGAGATTCAAGCTGTCTGAAGGTATCCAGCGCAACGCCAACAACGATGATAATGGAAGTACCTCCAAGCGAAATGTTCATTCTGGTGACCGCACCCACGCCGATTGGCAGGGTAGCGATGAGCGCCAAAACGACACCGCCGATCAAAGTGATCTTAGAGATGATTCTGGCAATGAAGTCAGAAGTAGGTCTACCGGGACGAATTCCGGGAATCGTTCCGCTGTTGTTACGCAGATTGTTGGATATTTCGATCGGATTATACTGAATCGCTACGTAAAAATAGTTGAACGCTAGGATCAAGATGAAATAAAGCGCAGCATAAAGGAATGTGTTGTAGTTGAATGCACCGAGAATCTTGCTTAACATTCCTGTACCTTCCGGATCCACAAACGCCTTGATGGTGCCGGGGATTGCCAGCAGGGAGGAAGCAAAGATGATCGGCATTACGTTGGACATGTTGACCTTGATCGGAATAAAGGTCGACTGGCCACCGTACATTTTACGTCCCACAACTTTCTTTGCGTACTGAACCGGAATGCGGCGCTCAGCGTTGGTCATAATGATGATCGCAACGATCAGAGCCAGGAACAATACGATGATCAGCGGGACTGTAAGAAGATAAATCGACTGGGGGTTCTCGCCGAATGCCAGTTTGAAGTATGCCCACAATTTTTGTACTGCCTGCGGGCCGCGGGAAACGATACCCGCAAACAGGATGAGGGAAATACCGTTGCCGATGCCATAGTCATCGATTCGCTCACCCAAATAGACAATCAGCATTGCGCCGGCGATAAAGGTCCCGATGATAACCAGCGCTGCAAAAATTCCGGGGAAACCGGTGGTGTACATCACTGCACCGCTTTGGTTGCGGAGCATCGTGTAATAAGCGAATGCCTGAAGCAGTCCAAGACCCACCGTGGAATACCGGGTGATCTTATTGAGCTGTTTGCGGCCGTCTTCGCCTTCCTTCGCCATACGCTCCAGCGCCGGAATGGCAACTGTGAGCAGCTGAATCACGATGGAAGCAGTAATATACGGTGTGATCGACAGCGCAAAGATCGTTGCATTTGCGAATGCGCCGCCGGATAGGATATCAAGGTAACCCAAAAGGTTTCCTGTATCTGATACCATGCTTTTAAGAACTGATGCGTCAAGGAACGGGACCGGAACGGCTGCGCCGATGCGGAACAGAACAATGATCATCAGGGTGAAGAGAATCTTTTTCCTTAATTCAGAAATCCCCCATGCGTTCTTTAAGGTCGTAAACATTCTTACTTCACCTCAGCCTTTCCGCCTGCTTTTTCGATCTTCTCTTTTGCAGAAGCGGAAAAAGCTGCGCAATTGACTGTGAGTTTCTTCGTGAGTTCGCCGTTGCCGAGCACTTTAACGCCGTCGAGGGCCTTTTTAATCAGACCAGCGTCGAGCAGAGCCTGTGCATCTACAACTGCGCCATCTTCGAATTTTTCAAGATCCGAAACGTTGATTGTTGCGTACTTGGTGGCAAAGATATTAACAAAGCCTCTCTTAGGTACGCGTCTTTGAAGTGGCATCTGGCCGCCTTCAAATCCCGGTCTAACGCCGCCGCCGGAACGAGCCTTTTGGCCCTTATGTCCCTTACCAGCTGTTTTTCCGTTGCCGGAGCCGTGACCTCTGCCCTTGCGGAAAACGTCTTTATTCGAACCGGGTGCCGGGGAAAGTTCATGCAATTTCATTTAACCTGCACCTCCTTGCTTTATGCTTCAATAACCTCAATGAGGTGAGAAATTTTTGCGATTTTGCCTTTTGTGGCAGCATTGTCTGGTTGACTTGTCTCGTCGCCGATTTTACGCAGCCCTAAGGAGTCCGCGGTGGCAATCTGGCCATCTTTGCAACCGACAAGACTCCGAACGAGCTTGATTTTCAGCTGTGCCATGTTGCTTCCTCCTTAACCAATAATATCCTTAACGGATTTGCCGCGCATCGCAGCGACCTGCTCAGCATCACGCAGAGCGCAAAGTCCCTGGATTGTTGCGCTTACAACGTTGCAGGGATTATTGGAACGCAGGCACTTTGTACGGATATCTCTGATTCCCGCAACTTCCAGTACCGCACGAACCGGGCCGCCGGCGATTACTCCGGTACCTTCCGGAGCCGGTTTCATGAGCACACGGCCTGCGCCGTATGCGCCGATGATCTCATGAGGAATGGTTGATCCTTTCATCGAGATCTTATGAAGATTCTTTTTCGCGTCCTCAATACCCTTGCGAATTGCGTCGGGTACCTCGCCCGCTTTACCAAGTCCGAAGCCCACCATGCCGTTGCCGTCGCCAACAACAACAAGCGCTGCGAACTTAAAAATGCGACCGCCCTTCACTGTTTTAGAAACGCGGTTGATGGCTACTACGCGCTCGTTGAGCTCGTATTTGCTTGCATCGATAAGAGCCAAAAGTATCCCTCCTTCTTAGAATTTGAGGCCGCCTTCACGAGCCGCTTCAGCAAGATCTTTCACGCGTCCGTGATAAATATAGCCGCCACGGTCGAAGACAACATTTTCGATTCCTTTATCGGCTGCTTTTTTTGCAATAGCTTCGCCGACTTTTTTTGCTGCTTCCTTATTACCGCCAAAACCTTCGAAATCCTTATCCATTGAAGATGCCGCACAAAGGGTTACACCGTTAGCATCATCAATAATTTGGGCGTAAATGTGTTTAGCGGAGCGGAAAACATCAAGACGAGGGCACTCAGGTGTGCCGCAGATCTTGGCTCTGACTCTTACATGCCGTTTCAGTCTGGCTTTGTTTCTGTCAGGCTTAGTTATCATGTTAGTTCACCCCTTCATTACTTCTTGCCCTTGCCTGCTTTACCTTCCTTGCGGATGATCACTTCATTGGCATATTTGATTCCCTTGCCCTTATACGGCTCAGGCGGACGTTTCTCGCGGATTTCCGCTGCAAACTGACCAACCTTCTGCTTGTCTGGGCCATGGACTATGATCTTGTTAGGCGCAGGCACATCAATCGTGACGTCGGCAGTGTCTTCCATGAACACCTGGTGTGAATAACCAAGGGTCATAACAAGCTTTTTACCCTGCTTAGCAGCACGGTAGCCGACACCGTTGATCTCGAGCTCCTTGTGGAATTCTTCCACAACGCCGTGCACCATATTGGCAATCAGCGTTCTGGTGAGTCCGTGGATGCTCTTAGTAAATTTCTCTTCGTTTGGCCTGGATACTATGATCTCGTCATTCTCCAGTTTATAAGACAATTCCGGACGGAATGTCTGGGTCAAAGTGCCCTTAGGGCCTTTGACGGTAACTGTGCTTCCGTCAATTTTGACGTCAACGCCCTTGGGCACAGTGATGGGCTTTCTGCCAATTCTACTCATCGTCTGTACCTCCCCTTACCAGATGAATGCGAGGACTTCGCCGCCAACATTCTCACTACGAGCCTGTTTGTCGGTCATAACGCCTTTGTTCGTGGAGAGAATGGCGGTGCCGAGACCCTTCATAACGCGGGGCATTTCCTCACAGCTGGTGTATATACGCAGGCCGGGTTTTGAAACCCTGCGAAGACCCTGAATAATCGGGGACTTGCCCTGCCCGTATTTAAGAGCAACACGAATGGTGCCCTGCTTGTCGTCCTCGACGACTTGGAATGCTTTTATATATCCTTCATCCAACAAAATCTGAGCGATTGCTTTCTTCATGTTGGAAGCAGGAATATCAACAGTATCATGTTTCGCATTGCTTGCGTTTCTGATACGTGTAAGCATGTCAGCGATAGTATCGGTGATATGCATGCCGTCAACCTCCTTTTTTGCTCAGCTTTGTTTTACCAGCTTGCTTTCCTTACACCAGGGATCTGTCCTTTGTAGGCCAACTCCCTGAAGCAGATACGGCAGATGCCGAATTTGCGAAGGTAAGCATGTGGTCTGCCGCAGATCTTGCATCTGGAATATTCTCTAGTTGAAAACTTTGCCGGACGCTGCTGCTTGATTTTCATCGATGTTTTTGCCACAGTGATTCCTCCTTACTTCGCAAATGGAGCGCCCATGAGCTTCAATAGCTCGCGGGACTCTTCATCGGTCTTCGCAGTGGTGACAAAGCAGATATCCATACCTCTTACCTTGTCGATTTTATCAAATTCGATCTCCGGGAAGATGAGCTGTTCTCTAAGGCCCATATTATAGTTGCCTCTTCCGTCAAACCCATTGGGGTTGATTCCGCGGAAGTCGCGTACACGCGGCAGCGCTACGCTGAACAGCCGGTCGACGAACTCGTACATAACGTTGCCCCGAAGGGTCACTTTTGCACCGATGTTCATGCCTTCACGAAGCTTGAAGTTTGCTACAGATTTCTTTGCTTTGCACACGGTCGCTTTTTGACCGGTGATCTTTGCAAGGTCGCTCATAATGGCATCGATAACCTTCGGGTTATCCCTTGCTTCTCCGCAGCCAACGTTGATGACAACTTTATCAAGCTTGGGGATCTGCATGACAGAAGTATATCCAAACTTCTTCATCAGCGCAGGAGCCAACTCGCTCTTGAACTGGTCTTTTAGTCTTGCCATGATGTATCCTCCTTACTTAAAAAGTTTCACCGCATTTGGAATTTTTACACAGGCGTTCTTTCGAACCGTCCTTTAGGATCTTGTGGGCAATTCTTGTGGGTTTGCCGCATTTCGGGCAAACAAGCATTACCTTAGAAGCATACATAGCGCCTTCAGCTTTCACAATGCCGCCCTGATCGCCCATCTTGCGGGGTTTCAGGTGTTTGGTCATCATGTTGATGCCTTCAACGATTACTTTCTGCTCCTTCGGACTCACCTCAAGAACCTTGCCCTTTTTGCCCTTGTCCTTACCGGACAGAACGATTACTGTATCGCCCTTTTTCACGTGAAGTTTATTCACTTTCGAGCCCTCCATTACAGTACCTCAGGCGCGAGGCTTAATATCTTGAGGTACTCCTTTTCACGGAGTTCCCTCGCCACTGGTCCAAAAATACGTGTTCCTCTTGGGTTTTTATCGTCTCTGATAATAACCGCCGCATTCTCGTCAAAACGGATGTATGTGCCGTCATCGCGGCGCACACCTTTGGCGGAACGAACGATTACTGCTTTTACTATATCGCCTTTTTTTACCTGACCGCCGGGTGCAGCTTTCTTGACAGAAGCTACGATTACATCGCCAATGTTGGCATATCTCCTGCGGGAGCCGCCCAACACCCTGATGCACATCAGTTCCTTGGCACCGGTGTTGTCAGCCACTTTGAGATAGGACTGCATCTGAATCACAGTGCGTTCCTCCTTTCGGTCGAATTCGTTGCTTATTTCGCCTTTTTAATGATGTTGATAACCCTCCACCTTTTGTCCTTGGACAGGGGGCGGGTTTCCATAATCTCTACTTTATCGCCAATTCCGCAAGTGTTGTTCTCGTCATGAGCCTTAAACTTCACTGTGCGTTTGATGATTTTCTTGTAAAGGGGGTGTTTCACGTTGTCGTTAATCGCGACTACAACCGTTTTATCCATCTTGTCACTGACAACCGTACCAACACGGGTCTTTCTGAGATTTCTTTCGCTCATTTACCGTCGTCCTCCCTTCCGCTTACTGCACGTTCTTGAGCTCGTTTGCCCGAATCATGGTCTTGATTCTTGCGATGTCTTTCTTGACTGCGTTCAGACGCATCGGGTTTTCAAGCTGGTTGATAGCATGCTGGAAGCGAAGGTTAAAAAGCTCGGCTTTGAGGTCAGACAGCTTCTGGGTCAGTTCTGCTGCGGACATTTCTCTCATCTCGCTTGCCTTCATTACTCTTCACTCCCCTTTTCCTCGGTTTCCTTTGAGACGAATTTGCATTTGATCGGAAGCTTGTGGGCAGCAAGTCTCAATGCCTCTTTGGCAAGATCTTCTGGTACACCGCCGATTTCAAACATCACGCGGCCAGGCTTCACGACTGCAACCCAATATTCCGGGCTGCCTTTACCGGAACCCATTCGAGTCTCGGCAGGTTTTTCTGTAATTGGCTTGTCAGGGAAGATTTTGATCCATACCTGACCGCCACGTTTAATATAACGGGTCATAGCAATACGGGCCGCTTCGATCTGATTCGAAGTGATCCATGCCGGTTCCAGTGCCTGAAGGCCATAATCACCATAAGTGACTTTGTTGCCTCTGTACGCCTTACCGGTCAAACGACCTCTGTGTACCCTGCGGTACTTCACTCTTTTCGGCAGAAGCATTTATTTATTGCCTCCTTCCTTACGGGTTCTTTTCGCATCCCCGAGCACCTCTCCGGCGTAGATCCAAACCTTAACGCCGATCTTACCATAGGTGGTGTCCGCTTCAGCTAAACCATAGTCGATGTCGGCACGGATGGTCTGAAGGGGAATCGTGCCTTCATGGTAATGTTCCGTACGAGCGATTTCTGCACCGCCCAAACGTCCGGAAACGCAAACCTTGATGCCTTTTGCACCAAATTTCATTGCGCGGCCGATGGATTGTTTCATTGCGCGACGGAACGAAACACGATTTTCCAGCTGAGCAGCAATGTTTTCAGCAACCAGCTGTGCATTCTTATCCGTCTGCTTAACCTCTACGACATTGATGAATACCGGGCGTTTGTCAGCGTCTGCTTTGCCGGCATTGAGCATTTTGTCGCACAGTTTGCGGATTCTTTCGATCTCCACACCGCCCTTACCGATTACGATACCGGGTCTGGCGCAATGAACGTGGATGCGCACTTTTGTGGCATCTCTTTCGATTTCTATTTTAGGGATACCTGCATCATACAGGGTTTTCTTTAAGAACTTGCGCAGCTTGTAATCCT
>CALLQM010000239.1 GCA_938014855.1 uncultured Clostridia bacterium
ATGATGGAAATACCGGACGTAAATCCGGTAATCACCGGTGCGGGGATACAGGCGGTGAGCCTGCCCAAATGAAAAATTCCTGCCAATAAAAGCAGGATACCGGCTATAAACGTAGCAATAAAAACACCTTGCAGCTGATAGCGTGCAACCACCGACATCAAAATTGCCGCCATGGCTCCTGTGGGACCGGAAATCTGATAAAAAGCCCCTGCCAGCATGCTCATAACAAGACCGGCAACAATTGCCGTAATCAATCCGGACGCGGCATCTGCACCGCTGGATACCCCAAACGCCAATGCCAGCGGAAGTGCAACCGCCGTAACCGTAAGACCTGCAAGCACATCTTTCATGAGTTTGGCGGCATTATAACCGTGAAACTCCCGTTTTAGACATTGGATGTAGTTTGATAACATTTCTCTACCTCATTTATGTTTGTTGTTGCGTCTTAAAAAAAGACATTAAAGGTATAGTATATCATAAATAAGGCAAAACGACAGCTGTGAAAAATGCGAAAGTTATGCACATAGAAACAAAAAAATCGGGCAAAATTGCCCGATTTTTTATTTAAGCGGCAGACTGACGGTAATCGTCGTGCCTTTGTTTTCGTCCGATTGAAGCTGAAGACTGCCATGGTGGCATTCGACAATGTGTTTTACAATGGAAAGCCCCAAACCGGTTCCGCCTGTTTGCTTAGAACGCGACTTATCCACACGATAAAAACGTTCAAAAATACGGCTTTGATGCTCTTTTGGAATCCCAATTCCGGTATCTGCTACGGTTACAATTGCTTGGTTAGCGTCTTTGCTCAGTGTAAGATTGACCCGGCCGCCGGGACGATTATACTTAACTGCATTGTCACAAAGATTCTGCACCAGTTCCTCCAACATGCGCGGATTCCCTTTTACATTCAACGGTCCCCCATCCACCAGAATAGTTACCTGCTTTTGCTCACAGACAAATTGCAGAGAGTGAATAACACGGTCACACACGCCGCGCAGTTCGACTTCTTTCATATCCGGCATATCGGCCTGTTCAATGCGGGAAAGCCGAATGATATCGTCAGTGAGCACAATCAAGCGGCTTGCTTCCTGATAGATGCGTCCGGCAAATTTTTGGATATCGTCATCCTCTTTTACCATCCCGCCTTTGATCATTTCCGCAAATCCTGAAATAGAAGTCAGCGGCGTTTTGAGTTCGTGGGAAACATTTGCCGTGAAATCGCGGCGGATTTTTTCCGCGCGCTGTTGTTCGGTTACATCTAAAATCAAAATAATCGCACCGCAGACTTCCTGCTCTCGAAAGACAGCACTGACCGAAACAAGACAGGTTCGTCCATCTTTTTCCATCATAAGACTTCCGCTTTCTCCGTCTTCAACCGCATTTGCAACACAAGCGGACAATTCCGCATCACGCGAAATCGTGAGAATGTTTTTTCCCTCATACTCACCCGAACGAACGCCCAACAGGGAAAGTGCGCTGTGATTGACCGACAAGATGTTATGCGTACGATCCAATAAAATGAGTCCTTCGTTCATATTCTGCGTAATCATGCTGATGGTATTGCGTTCCGTGCTTAAGCGGTCGAATTGCTTTTGAATGAGTCTGTTTTGTCCGCGAATCTTGCGTATAAACGGTTCCAATTCCTCATAACCGATTAATTCATTCGCATCGGACATATTTTCCGCTAAATTTTGAATCGGGCGGAGCAAATAGCGCGTCAGACGGGATGCCGCAAGCATCGACATAATCACAATCAGCAGGATGATTAATAAAACCAGTGGAATCATCGACAGTAAAACGGCTCCGATACTGCGGGTTTGATTGGATACGCGCAGAATTGTTCCGTCGGAAAGCTTTTGTGCATAGTAATACGAATCCAGTCCAAGTGTATCGGAATGGCGGACATTTTCGCCAACGCCATTCTGTAAAGCCGCCGACACTTCCGGACGGTCGGAATGGTTTTCCTGATAAGCACGTTCACTGTCCGAATCATAAAGCACCTGTCCATCCGGCGCAATCAGCGTGACGCGAAACGATTCGGAACGAATATCAAGCGATGAAAGATAACTTACGCTGTCCGTACCTGCATATTCCATCGATTGCGCAATCAGCTTCCACTCGTTTGACAGTGCGCTTTGTGCCTGCCGTATCAGCATCCCATAAACAGACCATAATGTAAGCGCAACGGTGAGCAGAGCCATCGAAATCGCAATGAGGCACTGGCTCCAAAACATTTTCCTTTTCAAAACCGCTATCCCCCTATCTTGTAGCCAACGCCCCGCACTGTTTGGATCACCTCTCCGCATTCACCCAGCTTTTGGCGCAGTGACTTGATATGCATGTCCACCGTTCGGCTTTCCCCTTCGTAATCAAAGCCCCAAACGCGCTCCATGATTTTATCTCTCGTAAGCGCGATGCCGACATTTTTCAGCAGAAATGCAAGCAGTTCGAATTCTTTGTACGTCAGTGTGACCGGTTGATCGTCCGCGGTTACGATCCGCCGATCATGATCCAATAGGATTCCTTCATAAGACAGGCACGTCTGATCTTGTTGTGGTTTCACACGCCGAAGTACAGCACGCACACGTGATATCAGTTCTAAAACGCTGAACGGTTTTGTAATATAGTCGTCTGCACCCAAATCCAGCCCTTTTACTTTATCGTACTCGGTTGCTTTTGCGGTCAGCATGATGACCGGAATCGTTTGATAGGCCGGATGTTCTTTGATCCTGCGCAAAATATGCAGACCGTCGTCTCCCGGAAGCATGATATCTAAAATACATAAGGACGGCACAGCGCGGTTGACTGCTGTCCAAAACGGTTCCCCGCGCTCAAATCCCTCTGCTTCAAAGCCGCTGTTTTTCAGCGCATATAAGATGAGTTCGCGGATACTTTCGTCATCCTCCACCAAATAGATGCTTGCCATGCCAAAACTCCTTTTCTTTTCTGTCGTTTAGATCACTTGCGATTCCTTATGCTGGCCTGTAATGGAAAAGACCACCCACTCCGCAATATTGGTGGCATGATCTCCGATGCGTTCAAAATACTTCGCGACCATCATCAAATCAACTGCCTGTTCCCCTCGTTCAGGGTCTTTTCCAATTAGTGCAATTAGATCATCCCGAACTTTAATAAATAAATCGTCCACAACGTCGTCATACGCGATTACAGCCTGTGCCATATCCAAATCCTTGGCAACAAATGCATCCACCGCACGTGTAACCATCTTGATGGTGGCCTGCGCCATCTGCGGAACATGTTCCATCGACCCGACAAATCCATCTTGACAAAGGCGAATGGTGATTTCCGAAATATCCTGCGCCTGGTCGCCAATGCGTTCCATATCGGTGATCATTTTGAGTGCTGTCGAGATGCTGCGCAGATCCGCGGCAACCGGATGCTGCTGGAGCAATAGTTTGAGACAGCGGCTCTCGATGTCCTTTTCTTTTTCGTCAATTTCATTGTCGAAATGGATTGCTTTTTCCGCAAGTTCTTGGTCTTGTTGGAGCAGTGCTTTTGCCGCCTCTCCAATCGCCGTTTCAATCAGCGCACCCATTTCAATCAGTTCATTATTGAGCATTTCCAGTTCTCTATCCAATCTGCTGCGCATCTTCACATTCCTCCTTATCCAAACCGTCCGGTGATATAATCTTCCGTTCGTTTATCTTTCGGCATCGAGAACAGGGTTTCCGTTTTTGCAAATTCAATCACTTCACCCAATAAAAAGAATGCCGTTTCGTCAGAAATTCGGGTTGCCTGCTGCATATTATGGGTAACCATGATAATTGTATATTTTTGCTTTAATTCTAACACAAGGTCTTCAATTTTAGAAGTAGAAATTGGGTCGAGCGCGGAGGTTGGTTCGTCCATCAAGAGCACTTCCGGCTCTACCGCCAGCGCTCTCGCAATGCAAAGCCTCTGCTGTTGACCTCCGGAAAGCCCAAGTGCGCTTTTTTTGAGCCGATCTTTCAGCTCATCCCAAATTGCAGCATTGCGAAGGGATTTTTCCACAAGTTCATCCAGTTTTGCTTTGCTGTGTATGCCGTGGGTGCGAGGTCCGTACGCAATGTTGTCATAGACGCTCATCGGGAACGGATTCGGCTTTTGAAAAACCATGCCCACCCTGCGGCGAAGTAGATTGACATCCATACCGCCATAAATATTTTCTCCGTCGAGCGTGACTTTCCCTGTGATTTTGCATCCTTCTATCAAATCGTTCATACGATTAAGCGATTTCAGCAGTGTGGATTTTCCGCATCCGGACGGACCGATAAAGGCCGTGATAGTATGTTCTTTGAGATCCAGGCTGATATTTTTGAGCGCCTGAAACTCTCCGTAATATAAATTTACATCTTGGGTAGAAATTTTCGTATTCATATCAAGTCCGTCCTTTTGTAAGTCTTTTTGCAATAACTGCCGACAACAAATTAATCAGCATGACCGTCACCAGCAGAACGACCGCTGTGGCGTATGCCTGATCGGTGTGGAGTCCCTCACTGGAAAGGGCATACATGTGGATGGCAAGTGTTCGTCCCGATTCCATAGGTGTGAGTGGGATTTTTGCCACCGTGCCGGCAGTATAAATCAGTGCGGCGGTCTCCCCGACAATTCGTCCAATCGCAAGGATGATACCCGCTAAAATTCCAGGAATCGCTGATGGGAGCACGACTCGAAATACGGTGCGTAGTTTTCCCGCCCCAAGCCCAAAACTGGCTTCACGATAAGCATC
>CALLQM010000240.1 GCA_938014855.1 uncultured Clostridia bacterium
CCCTACGCATGCGGAATATGTGGACAAAATTGGTGCAAGCCATTTGATTACACTTGAAGTGGATAAGGAATATGGTTATGCAAAGGGCTTAAAACGCAAGTAAATACAAAGGAGGACTTGATGATGAATTGGACACCTAGACAGATGATGGCCGTATCGCTTGCACGACAGGTGGAAGACGGTAAAACTTATATTGTCGGAACAGGATTACCGCTGATCGGAGGCGCGCTTGCAAAAAACACCCATGCACCAAATGCACATTTGATTTTTGAAACAGGGCTGCTGGAAGGAAATCCGCAGGAAGTTCCAACCAGTGTTTCGGATTTGCGAATCAACTATCAGTCATCGGTGCTTTGGCCGCAATACCGCTATTTTGGCTATCAGGCATTAGCCGCCAGAAAAGGAGCGATCTCTGCCGGATTTTTGGGAGGCGCACAAATTGATCCTTATGGAAACCTAAACTCAACAAGTGTTGGCGATTACTATCATCCATCCGTCCGTTTCAGCAGTTCCGGAGGGGCGAACGGGATTGCCACCTATTGCAATACCTTTATTATAATGAAACATCAAAAACGTCGTTTTGTTGAAAAAGTAGATTATATTACCAGCCCGGGATGGATTGACGGTCCTGACGGCAGGAAAAACCGTGGACTTCAGCCAGATATCGGCCCGCAGGCAGTCATTACGGAACTGGGAATTATGCGGTTTGATGAAAATCGAAAGATGTATTTAGCAGAATATTTTCCGGGGGTAACAGTGGAGGAGATTGTAGAAAATACCGGTTTTGAATTGGATGTCTCCAGAGCGGTCGAGTCGGTCGCTCCAACCCAGGAAGTCTTAAAAATATTGAGAGAAAAAGTTGACCCAATGGGGATTATGACCTAATGGTTTTGAATAAAAGGAAGAGGGGAATTCTATGACAGGCGTATTTTACATAGGCGCTGCACTTGTTTTAATACTGATTACCGTAGTCGGGATTCGTTCCGGAAAGAACGTAAAATCTGCAGGTGACTTTGCCACCGGAGGAAAAAAAGCAGGTGCAGGAATTGTAGCCGGTTCGATCATCGGAACACTGGTAGGCGGCGCTTCTACGATTGGAACGGCGCAGTTATCGTGGCCTATCCGCGTGGTGGTTTACGCTTGGAGGAGGAATCGGGTGCCTGATTCTGGCATGCTTTTTTACAAGGCCTCTTTATGAAAGCGGAATACAAACGCTCCCTCAGATTTTTTCCAGGGAATATGGACAGCGCAGCAGTACGGCGGCGACGCTCCTTACTTCTTTGGGCAGCTTTTTAAGTATTGTTTCACAAATTCTTTCCGGGATTGCGCTGGTTACTTCGGTCAGCCGCATCAGTGCTTTTGCTGCTACGGTCATCACAATTGTACTTATGTTGGTGTATGTGGTATTCGGAGGAGTATGGGGAGCAGGATTTGTTGGAATTGCAAAAACAATTTTGCTTTACAGTTCGATAGGATTGTGCGGTGTCATTGCATTGCATCTGCAGGGCGGCCTCTCTGCTTTTCGTGCGGCGCTTCCTGCACAACAGTATTTTAACTTGTTAGCCCGCGGTGCAGCGGTTGATCTTGGCGCCGGGCTTTCGCTGGTTCTTGGAGTTTTAACCACACAGGCCTATATTCAAGCGGTTATTTCTGCACGCACATTGAAATTATCCCGCACAGGCGTTTTGATTAGTGCGGCATTGATTCCGCTGGTGGGTATTGCAGGAATCTTTGGAGGGATGTACATGAAACTGAATTATCCGGATATTTCACCGGCTTCTGCACTGCCGCTCTTTATTATGGAAAAAATACCGGCGTTGTTTGCCGGAATGATTTTGGCTACTTTATTGGTTGCACTGGTTGGTACAGGCGCAGGAATCGCGCTGGGGCTCAGTTCGATGATTTGTAACGATATTTATAAAGTGTACATTAATAAAAATCCAGACGACAAGAAAATGCTGACAGCTACCCGGCTCGTGATTGTAGCAATCCTTGTTGGGGCAGCTCTGTTTACCATGGGAAATATGGGCTCGTTAATTTTAGGCTGGAGTTTTATGTCTATGGGATTGCGCGGCGCGGTTGCGTTCGGACCTCTTTGTACGGCGCTGTTTTTACCCGGCCGAATTCCATCCAGGTATGCATTTACCGCCATGATTGTCGGACCAATCCTGGTGTTGGTGGGAAAATTATGGCTGCCGCCCATCATGGATCCTTTATTTCTGGGTGTAGGCGGTTCTCTGCTTGTGCTGATAGTAGGATTGATAACGGGCAGACACACAACCAATCATTCCAATGCACACTCGGAAACTGGAAAGGAGACAATTTAGTAAATGCGGGACAATGTGGAACAACGTATTTTTTTACCACCATAATGATTGAGGGCTGCTAAACAGAAATCAGATCAAGCTGAAAGGAAGCGATATTGGTGAAACAGATTATCATTCGCAGAGAAATTTGCAAAGGCTGCGGAATTTGTATTGGTTTGTGTCCCAAACAAGTATTTGAGGCTGATGAGGACGGAAAACCGATCGCAAACAGTACGGAAAAATGCATTGGATGTAAGCTATGTGAATTTCGATGCCCAGACTTTGCAATTGAAGTGGAGGGTTAAATGATGGGTGAGTTTCGATTTATACAGGGAAATGAAGCAATGACAGAAGGCGCGATTGATGCCGGGGCTCGTTTTTTCGCAGGTTACCCAATTACGCCGTCAACAGAAGTTGCGGAAACATCCGCAGTACGACTTCCTCAGGTCGGCGGACTGTATGTACAGATGGAAGATGAACTTGGCAGTATTGCTGCTGTAATCGGTGCTTCGTGTGCCGGAAAAAAATCTTATACGGCAACCAGTGGACCGGGATTTTCTCTGATGCAGGAGAATTTGGGAATCGCAGTTATGGGGGAAGTTCCATGCGTAATCATTAACGTACAGCGGTCTGGCCCCAGTACCGGACTGGCTACCAAACCTGCGCAGGGAGATGTGATGCAGGCACGTTGGGGAACGCACGGAGATCACGGAATTATCGCACTCAGCCCATCAACCGTGCAGGATTGTCATGACCTGATGATTACCGCTTTTAATCTTGCGGAAAAGTATCGCACGCCGGTCATCTTTTTGGCAGATGAGATTGTTGGACATTTAAGGGAAAAAATTGAACTGGGCTCGGATAAACAACCGGAAGCATTGGAACGGCCGAAGCCGGTTTGTTCTGCGGCAGAATACAAACCATATGCACATGAAAATGGGCAGATTACGCCGCTTGCAAGTTACGGAAGTGACTATGTGTTTAAAATAAATGGAAGCATGCACGATGCAGAAGGCCGTCCCTGCTCCAAACCGGACAATGCAGATCATTTTATCCGCCATCTTACTGATAAAATTACGAAAAATAGAGACGATATTGTACTTACAAGAAAATATTCACTTGAAGATGCGGACTATGTATTGATTACATATGGAGGAACGGCACGTTCTGCACTTTCAGCCATGAAAATTGGACGCGAAAAAGGCTTAAAAATCGGGGTGCTTCAATTAGTAACCGTTTGGCCGCTGCCGGACAAAGAAATTTCCGAAGTAATGAGCACGGCAAAAGCGGTCTTTGTACCGGAACTGAATTTGGGACAGATCATAGGGGAAGTCCAAAAGCTAAACAGACGGAACATTCCGGTGGTTGGTATCAACCGGGTTGACAGCTATTCAATCAATCCTCTGGATATTTTGGAGCAGATTGAAAAGGAGGCACAATAATGGTTCGCGATTATTTATTAGAAGAAAAACTTCCTGTATTTTGGTGTAAAGGATGCGGGAACGGAATCGTATTCGGGTCCGTTTTGCGCGCAATGGATAAACTGCATTTTTCTAAGGAAAATACAGTGGCAGTCACCGGAATCGGCTGCTGGGGCAAGGCGGATGACTACATTAATACAAACACATTCCATGGAACACATGGACGTGCGCTTCCTTTTTCCACGGGAATCAAATTGGCAAATCCAAACCTGAATGTGGTAACGCTGATGGGTGATGGGGATGGAACCACAATTGGCGGAAATCATCTGATTCACGCGGCACGCCGAAACGTTGATGTAACGGCAATTATTGTGAACAACCTAAATTACGGCATGACGGGCGGCCAGTACTCGGGAACCACCCCGAAAAATGCGTTTACAAAAACCTCTCCTTATGGGCATGTAGAGAACGGTTTTGATGTTTGTGCACTCGTAAAAGCGGCAGGTGCTCCCTTTGTGGCCCGCGGGACGGTATATGACATCATTCAGCTGGATAAGCTGATTCTGCAGGCAATGTCGAAAAAAGGGTTTTCTTTGGTGGAAGTCATTGCACCATGTCCGACTCATTTTGGAAAAGCCAACAAAATGCCTAAACCCGTTGCTATGATGAAATGGATTAAGGAAAGCACGGTATCCATCCCAAAATCTGAAAAGATGAAGCCGGATGAACTTAAGGGAAAATTTATTACGGGGAAATTTGTAGATATCGAAAAAGAAGATTACAGCACCGCTTATCAGCGCATAATTGACGGCTTGAAGGGAGGATGCAACCAATGAGCGGACAGATGGAAGTAATCCTAAGCGGCGTAGGAGGACAAGGGCTGATCGTATGTGGAACTCTTATGGGCGAAGCGGTTGCACTTTATGATCACCACAATGCAACCATGGCATCCGAATACGGTGTTGAAACGCGTGGAACATTTACGAAATCAGATCTGA
>CALLQM010000241.1 GCA_938014855.1 uncultured Clostridia bacterium
CAATTTTGAATCAATCACTCGTTGCATTTTCCGCAATCCTCATCTCCACAGCCGCAGCTGTCTTCTTCATCTTCAAGCTCAAATTCAAGCAGTTCCCCACAATTTGGGCAAGTTGTTTGTCCCTTTTCAAGCATATCAGAATCTATACATACTACGTCACCACAAGTGGGACAACAAACTTCATAAATATCTTCGTCTAGATATTCATCATCATCATTTTCATCATCATGATCGGTATAACCACAATCGCAGTCACACTCATCGTCGTCTTCCAACTCATAGTAGTCCTCTTCCAAAGATCCTAGATCTTCGTCAATTGTATCTACTTGTTCGCTAAGTTCATTTACTTCTGCTTCTATGTCAGAAACTGTTAAAGCCATATCATCAAATGCATGGATCAACGCATTTATGACCTTGCCCTCTTTTGTATAATCATCAATACCAAGGCCAGCCTCAAGTCCCTTAATATAGGCCGCTCTTTCCGTAATTGTCATAAAATTTACCTCCCTTTATGCTTTTATTACATTAGAAACACGGTTTGCAAAAAATTATTCCCTAAACGTAACTAATTATGCTCTTTCCATGTACTCACCGGTTCGAGTATCAACTCGAATGTGTTCACCCTCATTAATAAATAGCGGAACACGAATTTCTGCACCAGTTTCCAAAATGGCAGGTTTTGTAGCATTCGTAGCTGTATCACCTTTAAAGCCAGGTTCTGTTTTCGTAATTTCCAATTCAATGAAGAAGGGAGGTTCAACACCAAACACTTTTCCTTTATAGGAAAGTACCTTTACATTCATATTTTCTTTTACAAACTTAAAGTTGTCGCTCAAAGTATCTGCACTGATGGGAATATTTTCATAGGTTTCATTATCCATAAAATAATACAGATCGCCATCACGATACAAATAAAGCATTTCTTTTCTTTCAATATAAGCCGTAGGATATTTGTCTGTAGGGTTAAATGTTTTATCAGTAACAGAACCGGTAATCACATTCTTAATTTTCGTTCTAACAAACGCAGCGCCTTTACCAGGTTTTACATGCTGAAACTCAAGAATCTGGACTACATTTCCGTCCATCTCAAAAGTTACGCCATTTCTGAAATCGCCCGCTGAAATCATAAGTTTACCTCCAAAAGTTTTTGATACATCATTTTTCCTACGTTTTGCCGCAGGCAAAATTGTATCAACCAAATTAACACTCTAATTTTATATTAAAAACATAGATTTTGCAAGCCCTTTTGTTAAATTATGTCCGAAAAGGGAAACATTAAACGATAATTAAGTCTTTCGTACTTTTTGTTAATATTTCACATCCATTTTTTGTGACAACAACCATGTCTTCTATCCGTACTCCGAACTGTCCCGCAAGATAAATTCCAGGCTCTACTGTAATTACCATACCTGGCTGACAAACGGTTTGATCTAAAGGAGAAAATGCCGGTCTTTCATGAATTTCCAAACCGACTGAGTGCCCCGTGCTATGCCCAAAGCATTTTCCGTATCCTGCCTCTTTAATTACATTACGAGCGGAATAATCCACATCTTTGCATAATGCGCCAGCTTTAACTGTTTTTATTGCTGCTAATTGAGCTTTTAAAACCGTATTGTAAATAAGCGTTTGCTTTTCATTAACTCGTCCTACCGCTATAGTTCTTGTCATATCTGAGCAATATCCATTCACCACGCATCCAAAATCCATGGTAATGAAATCCCCTAATTCCACCTTTTTATTTGTCGGAACCCCATGAGGCAGAGAAGAATTGGCTCCAGACACTACGATAAAATCAAAAGAAGGGCGTTCTGAGCCGTTGCGATACGTATAGTCCATTAATTCACCGGCAATATCTTTCTCAGTCATACCGGGCTGCATATAGCTGCAAATATGGTGAAACGCATCATCCGTTATTTTTTGAGCAGTTTGAATATATTCTAAATCTTTTGCAGACTTTATCATTCGCATATTTCGTATCATTTCATCAACTTGTTTATTCATTACAAGTGATACATTTGGCAATCGTTCCTGGTAGTAAGAAAATTCAGAAACTGTCATGTATTCGCTTTCAATTGCTATTTTTTTGACATTATGCTTTTTTAATAAAGTATTAATTTGTTCAAACAACTTTTCTTGCAATAACACCGTACAGCCATTCACTTCTTTTTGTGCCTTTTCATAATAGCGAAAATCAATAATAAAATATGCTTCTGCATTTTTAATTACCAATAAAGTTCCCGCTGAAGAAGGAAAGCTAGTAAAATATTGGCGATTAACGCCTGAATGAATTAAAACAGCATCCACATCTTCCGGAAGTTTTTGAAGGAGTTTATTAATTCTGTTTTCCACGTATGTCATCTCCTAATTTATTTCAAAGTGTCGAAAGCGCATTCAGCGCCAATAGATAACTGTTTTTTCCAAATCCATAAATTCCACCAACACAAACAGGCGCAATCACGGAGGTATGTCGAAATTCTTCTCTTTTATGCACATTAGAAAGATGTACTTCTATTACAGGAATGTCGATTGCTGCAATTGCATCGCGGATGGCAATACTGTAATGAGTATAAGCCCCAGCATTGAGTACAACACCATCAAATTCTGTTCTGGACTGTTGCAGTTTATCAATTATCGCACCCTCAAAATTCGACTGAAATATCGTACACTCCAGTTCTAATTCATGTGCATGTGACATGATCTTTTCATTGATTGCATCGATTCCAATGTTGCCATAGATGCCTGGTTCTCGAATTCCAACCATGTTTAGATTGGGCCCATGTATAACCAGTACTTTCTTCATTCTACTTTCCCCCTGCCTTAAGATACATTTTTTGCATTGTTACAGCATCTTCTGCTTGCATCCCTGCAGATTCACAAATGATTGTAGGTGTGCAATTTTTACGGACAATCAGTTCTGCTAATGGTTCAAACTCTGGTCCGAATTGTGTATCGGCAAACGTTAAGTGACATTTTTCTCCACCAGGTTTTGTATATTCAATTTTACTAAAATGAGAATGAAATATACGCATTCTATCTTGTCCAATAACATTCTCCATCTTTTTAAAAATTACTTCAAAAGCCTCCAAATTATTTAGCCCTCCATAAGTTCGGGCATTTAAGTGACCAAAATCTATACATGGAAGAATTCGATCATCCAACTTACATAATTCTAACACTTCATCAAGCGTTCCGAGTTGATTTAATTTTCCCATTGTCTCAGGACAAAGTTGAATATGAGATAATCCATGTTCATCCAATTTTGATATACATTTTTGCATTGTGTCACAAGCCAATTCTAACGCCTGTTCTCTGCTTATTTTCCCACAAGAACCCGTATGGATCACTACGCGCCTACCACCCATAGCATGGACCGCACAAGCGGACTGCAGTACATATTCAACACTCTTTAAGCGTTTTTCTTCATCAATACCAGACATTGAAATATAATATGGTGCATGTAAGCTCAATTGAATATCTTTTTCTAAAGCTGCTGTTCCAAACGCACTAGCAGATTCATTAGAAATTTTAACTCCTCGTCCGCATTGATACTCATAAGCTGATAGTCCCATTTTTTCAAGATATTCCGGTATTTGAGTATTTTTACGATATCCTAAAGCAAAAAAGCTCTTTGCATTCCCTGCCGGACCGAAACGCGTTTTAATCATAAACGCTCTCCTTTATGATAATTTTGCAATACTTTTCGTTCAATGCTTCGTTTAAATTTAAAAAATATAAACGGTTCTTTTTCCATAGGTTCAACAAGAATCGATATTACACCAGCATTCTTTGCGCATAAAACATCGGTGAATAACTGATCTCCTACCATAGCCATTGAACGAGGATTTGCGTTAAGGCGTTTTATTGCACGACGAACACCAAAGGACAGTGGTTTCGCTGCATTTGAAATATAACCAATTCCTAATTTTTGAGCAAAAGGTGCCACTCGTTTCGAATAATTATTTGATAGAATAAATAAATGAATTCCTGCTATTTTTACTTTGTTAAGCCAGTCTTTCACTTCTTGTGGCACATCTGGATTATTATGAGTGGTAAGTGTATTATCAACATCCAATAATAAAACCTTAATTTTATGAAGTTTCAGCCATTCCGGAGACAAGTTCCAAATACGATGGACATAATGATCTGGGTACAGAGACAGCATTATAAGCCTCCCTTTATTTCATATGATTTATTCGCATAATTTTATTTAATAATATTATATAACGAGCGTATTCATTTTACAATAAAGATAAAACGGGCAGGAAAAATTCCTGCCCGTTTTATAACAATTTCATTATTTAAACTTGCGTTTACGAGCTGCCTCAGACTTTTTTTTGCGTCTGACAGAAGGCTTCTCATAATGCTCTCTCTTTCGTACTTCAGCAAGAACGCCGGAGCGAGCGCAGGAGCGTTTAAATCTACGCAAAGCGCTGTCTAAAGACTCGTTGTCTTTAATTCTAATTTCTGACATTTCCAAATTCCCTCCCCACGCCTACAGGCCGGAGTATATATCCTTACCTACAAAGTAGATGGATAACAAATATTATTATACAATAATCTTGTACAACTTGTCAAGTCATTTACAAAAAGCAAATTATTTTGCTACCAAATTTACCAATTTTCCTTTGACAACAATTTCTTTAACAAGATTTTTACCAGAAATTGCAGCTTGGATTTCAGGTAAATTTTTAGCAGTACTCAGCATTTGCCCTTTTGAACTCTCAGCATCAACCATCATACGAGCTCTGATCTTTCCGCAAATCTGGACAACCATTTCTACCTGTGCGTCTTTGCACTTGTTTTCGTCAAAAGTCGGCCATTCCTGCTTATTTAGCATACCGTCAAAGTTAGCCTGTTCCCACATTTCCTCTGTTATATGAGGTGCGAAAGGATTTAATATTAATAGCAGAGATCTCATCTCTTGTTTATTAATAGAACCATGGTCACTGATATCGTTCAACAGTGACATCATTGCCGCAATTGCAGTATTAAACTTCATTGCTTCAATATCTTCGGTAACCTTCTTGATAGTCTTATGGAAACTGCTTTCAAGTTCCGGAGAATAGCTGTCTCCATCCTTTAAAATGTCCAACAATCCATAAATACGTTCCAAAAACCGCTTACAGCCTTTAATTGAGCTTTGCGACCATGGAGCACTCTTTTCAAAATCGCCAATAAACATTTCATAAAGACGAAGAGTGTCCGCACCGTAATCACGTACGATATCGTCTGGATTTACGACATTACCACGAGATTTACTCATTTTCTCGCCATTTTCACCAAGAATCATACCATGGCTGGTGCGTTTTGCATATGGTTCCGGCGTATTAACAATACCGATATCATAAAGGAATTTATGCCAAAAACGAGAATAAAGCAGGTGCAGCGTTGTATGCTCCATACCACCATTATACCAATCAACAGGCATCCAGTAATTAAGCGCTTCTTTTGATGCAGGAGCATCCTGATTAAATGGGTCACAGTAGCGCAGAAAATACCACGAGGATCCAGCCCATTGCGGCATTGTATCCGTTTCACGCTTTGCTGGACGTCCGCATTTCGGACATGTTACATTCACCCATTCATCAATTGCCGCTAGTGGAGAGTCACCATCTCCTGTGGGTTCATAACTTTCTACTTCTGGTAAACGAAGCGGCAGTTCGCTTTCATTTAAAGGTACATAGCCACAGTGGTCACAATGGATGATTGGAATAGGTTCTCCCCAATACCTTTGACGAGAAAAGACCCAATCGCGTAGTTTGTAGTTTACTTTTGGTTCGCCTTTTTTATTTTCAGACAGCCAATTAATAATTTCTTTTTTAGCATCCTCAACAGTAAGGTTATCCAAAAATCCAGAATTCACCATAACGCCGGTGGCACAGTCAGTGAATGCTTCTTTTTGAACATCTCCGCCTTTTACGACTTCTATAATTGGTAACTCAAACTTTTTAGCAAATTCCCAGTCACGTGTATCATGCGCAGGAACTGCCATAATCGCTCCAGTTCCATATGACATAAGCACATAATCAGAAATAAAGATGGGAATTTCCTTATTATTGACTGGATTGATGCCGCAAACGCCATCCAACTTAACCCCGGTTTTTTCTTTTGCAAGTTCAGTTCGCTCAAAATCAGATTTTTTTGCCGCAAGCTTTTGATAATCGCGTACAGCATCCATATTTTGAATCTTATCTGCCCACTTTTGAATATAGGGATGTTCAGGCGAAATAACCATATAGGTTGCACCAAAGAGGGTATCCGGACGTGTAGTAAAGACAGTCAAGATATCCCCTGCAGTTGTACCAAAATCGACTTGCGCACCCGTCGAACGGCCGATCCAATTTTTCTGAGAGGTCTTAACGCGGTCAATATAATCCACGTGATCCAAATCATCAATTAAACGCTGTGCATATTCCGTAATTTTTAGCATCCATTGACTTTTAACTCGGTGAACAACTTCACTTCCACAGCGTTCGCAAACGCCTCCGACAACTTCTTCATTTGCCAAAACCACTTTGCATCCTGTACACCAGTTAACGGACATTTCTTTTTTATATGCAAGCCCACGTTTAAATAGCTGAAGAAAAATCCATTGAGTCCATTTATAATAGTTGGGATCTGTCGTATTGATTTCACGATTCCAATCAAACGAAAGCCCTAGACTTTGTAGCTGAGATTTAAATCTTGCAACATTTTGCTTTGTTACAATTTCCGGATGAATATGATGTTTGATTGCAAAATTTTCAGTCGGTAAACCAAACGCATCCCATCCCATAGGATACAGTACATTATATCCCTGCAAACGGCGTTTTCTCGCAATAATATCAAGCGCTGTATAAGAACGTGGATGCCCTACGTGAAGCCCTTGTCCGGAAGGATAAGGAAATTCTACCAAAGCATAATATTTGGGCTTTGAATAATCCGTACTAGCTGCAAAAACATTTTTGGAATCCCAGATCTCCTGCCATTTTTTTTCTATGGCTGCAAAATCGTACTTCAATTTGTACACTCCCTGTTGACGTACCTAATATAAGGATACAAAAAATTAATCATTTAAATTTAGTTCAATCTTTGGCGCATCAGCCCATAAGCGCTCTAATGAATAAAAATCGCGGGCTTTTTCATAAAATATATGAACAATTACATCTGTATAATCTAATACAACCCACATAGCG
>CALLQM010000242.1 GCA_938014855.1 uncultured Clostridia bacterium
ATCTTACACTAGATAAATTAATAGAACTAAAATCAATACTGTCCGATATTAATAACATAATGACATTAATATCGACTCGTTCTATTGCAACAAAGTTATCCCTGTTCTTCGGCGCAGCGTCCCCCTCCCGACTGGAACACCGGCGCTATGTGGACTGCTTTGTGACGTATGAGGAACGCACCCGCACCGTGGAGAACGGCGACGGCACCACCTCGGAAGAAACCTATACCGTAGCCGTACCCATCACCTCTCTGCCCGCTGTCTACAACAACATCCGCGCGCTGTTCGGCAGAGCCGTCACTTATGAGGATCAGGCCAACGCCAATGAAATCTATTACCGCGCCCGATACGGCACTGGCGCGCCCATGGAAGATGACAATTCCGGGCTGTGGGAGGACTGGACGCCGGATCAGATGGACGGTTTTTATTCTGATTTGCCTGTCGGAGAAGCGGGTGCACAGGCTGTCCGGCTGGGGCTTTCCCGCCTTGGCGACCCTTATTCGCAGGAGCTTCGCGGACAGGGCAGCTACACCGACTGCAGCTATCTTGTGCAGTGGGTGTACAAAAAGCTGGGGGTAAATCTGCCTGGCACGGCTGCGGCGCAGGGCAAATACTGCGTGGACAACGGGCTGACGATTCCAAAATCCAGCCTTGCTCCCGGTGATTTGGTGTTCTGGAGCCACAAGCCCAACGGCCGCTTCATGAACATTACCCACGTTGGCATCTACGCCGGGGACGGCAAGGTGGTGGACGCATCCTCCTCGAAAGGACAGGTCGTCTACCGGGATTTGTTTGATTCCGGCAAGCAGGTTCTGTATGCAAGACCCTACGCGGAAGTGCCGGAAGCCTCCGCCTCCGGCTTGATTTCTCCGCTGGGTAAGAACTGGCGCTCCATGGTGACCTCTGAATTCGGCGGTAGGACAGACCCCATCACCGGCGCGTGGGCAGGGCATTCCGGTATTGATCTCGGCGCATCCAAGGGCACCTCCATCCGTGCGGCACAGGCGGGAACAGTGAAAACCGTGGTCTATGGCAGCACCGGCTACGGCTATTATCTCACCATTGACCACGGCGGCGGGCTGGTCACCTTATACGGTCACTGCTCCCAAATCCTTGTCCGTGAGGGGCAAACCGTGAAAGCCGGGGAAACCGTTGCCAAGGTGGGTTCCACCGGGCGCAGCACCGGAAACCATCTGCACTTTGAGGTGCGGGTGAACGGTGTAAAGCAGAATCCGAGAAGTTATCTGCCATGAATTTAAGAAGGAAGGAATGGTTTTATGAGCGAAAAGAAGATTAAGGTACTCAAAATTGAGCCGGGGCAGGCGCCCCAGGTCAAGGAAATTCAAAAT
>CALLQM010000243.1 GCA_938014855.1 uncultured Clostridia bacterium
GATGTTAACGCCATTCCTCCGCGCATGGAAATTTTGCGGTTAAAATAGCTTGGGTTTACCGGAACCGGGTTTGCCCATCCAAATCCGGTAAACATAATTAAAATTGTACCCAGCGGGTCTAAATGCGCAATCTGATTCAAATCCAGCCGTCCATTATATCGCGCCGTATGGTCGCCGAGCTTATCGGCCACCCATCCATGCGCATATTCGTGTATCGGCATAGACGTAAACAGCACGATCAGACGTGCAAAATAGACATACAAGCGATCGGGTGAAAAAAGTCCCATAGTTTTCTCCTTGCCTAAACAATAAAAATGTCATAGTTCCCTATCTTAATTAGGATTATTATACCGATTTTTCTGCCCAAATACAAGCGAATTCACTGTAAATTCACAGTCTATCGCAGAAAACCTTGTAAAACGAAAAAAAAATATCAAATAATGCTTGCTTTTCGCTTTATAATCTGATAGAATAACAACGTTGACCCCGAAAGAGAGTTTTTAATTCGTACCATATAGAGGAGGTGCAGACATGGCAAAATGCGACATCTGCGGAAAAGGTGTTACTTTCGGAATTAAGGTTTCTCACTCACACAGACGTTCTAACAGAACGTGGAAACCGAATGTTCAGCGTGTAAAGGCGATTATCGACGGTACTCCCCGCCACATCAACGCCTGCACCCGTTGCCTACGTTCCAATAAAGTTACACGTGCAATCTAATTTTTGCGATACAAAAAGCTTTCCGTTTCGGAAAGCTTTTTTATTTTTCCCTTTGAAACAGGCAGGCATCTTCAAAGATGCCTGCCTGTTTTTATCTATTTATAAGCCAGTTCGATTCCGCTTCATGACGTTTGGAACGCCCCATTAAATTTCCGATTACATCTTTAGGTGATTTATTTTCATACAAAACTTTATAAACCTGCTCGATAATCGGCATTTCCACTTGATATTTCTTCGCAAGCTGCCAAGCGCATTTGGTAGCGGTGTACCCTTCTACCGTCATGTTGACTTCATCAATTGCTTCCAATGCAGTTTTACCCTGTCCGATCAGAATGCCTGCACGGCGGTTGCGTGAATGCATACTGGTGCAGGTCACAATTAAATCACCGATACCGGATAGTCCGGCAAATGTTTCGGCCTTTGCGCCCATGGCAACACCAAGCCTGGCAATTTCCGTAATTCCACGCGTCATAAGCGCCGCTTTGGAATTATCGCCCAATTCCAGCCCATCTGTGATGCCTGCCGCCAGCGCAATTACGTTTTTAACCGCGCCTCCAAGTTCGACACCGATCACATCGTCATTGGTATAGATGCGAAGAGACGGATTCATGAGAATATCCTGTACGGCTTCAGCCGCCTGCAAATCGTTCGATGCAGCCACTACGGTTGTGGGAACACCTCTTGCCACTTCTTCCGCGTGAGATGGTCCGGAAATCATTACGCAGGGATTCAGCGGCAGTTCCTCTGCAATAACTTCATCCAGCGGCTTGAGCGTTTCCGGCTCAAAGCCTTTTGCAACACAGGAGATCACTGTTTTGGGCGTCAAAAATCCGCCTAACGACTCACATGCCGTGCGGACTGCAAAGGATGGCGTCGCAATAATCACTAACTCTGCATCGATCTTCTCGGGAAGCTGGCAAATCATTTGCACAGATTGTGGTATGACAATCCCGGGGAGCAGCTTTTTATGTTCACGGTCATGGGACAGCGTTTCAATCTCTTTTTCAAATGGAGAATACAGCGTCACCGACTGTCCGTTTTTTGCACACATGACCGCCAATGAGGTACCAAATCCGCCCGCGCCAAAAATAAAAATCTTCGCCATTTACCAATACCTCCAACACTATTGATTCCCCCGGACTGATGTTCAGGGATTTTTTTTCCCTCCGAATTTATATTCTGTTCCGTTTAAAAGCCGCTTTATGTTGCTTCGGTGCATCCAAATTCCAATCCCGCTGATGAGCAGGGAAAAGATTAAATCAAATAGAAACGGTTCGTTTGATAACAGATTGACTACAGTTGTAGCAATCGGGAAAAGCATGAATCCAATCACAGACGCCAATGAAACAATTTTGACAATAAACACAAACGGCACCATAAGCACCACTATAATTGAAAACACCAACGGATTGAGAACGGTCACAACGCCCAAACTTGTCAGCACGCCTTTTCCGCCCTTAAACTGAAAATACAGCGGGAATACATGGCCGATAATTACAAAAAGCCCTGCAATATATCCGCCGTCAAATGCGTTGTAAATCGCGGGAGCATCTGCTCCTCCTGCCGCAAGATGAAAAATCAGACGTCCCAAAGCGACCGCCACAACGCCTTTTCCAAAGTCGCCAAGTGCTGTAAGCACTGCAAGTTTTTTTCCGTAAGTACGCAGGATATTCGTCATCCCTGCATTTCCGCTGCCATGGGAGCGCACATCATCCTGCGCACACAGGCGGGAAATAATGACAGCAAAGCTGACGCTTCCAATTAGGTAAGCCGCCAGCGCCGTCATAAGAGCCGATATCCAAAAACGTCCTGTTGCCAGTAACTCCATTCTCTTCACCTCATTCAGTCCGCCTTAAAGCACGGACGATTTCAGACATGCACAAACCATCAAACCGTATGCGACTTAATTTTTATCGCCGCGCTCCCGTACAATGATTCTAACCGGAGATCCTTCCAAACCAAACGTTTCACGGATTCGGTTTTCCAAATACCGCTGATAGGAAAAATGGAACAGTTCCCGGTTGTTGCAGAAAAAGACAAACGTCGGCGGCCGTGTGCTGGCCTGCGTGCAGTAGAAAATACGCAGACGTTTTCCCTTATCTGTCGGAGGCTGAACACGGGCCGTTGCAACCGCAAGCATATCGTTGAGTTTTCCTGTGGAAATACGCATTGTATTTTGTTCGTTTACATATTGAATCAGCTGATAAAGCTTATCAATCCGCTGTCCGGTTTTTGCCGAAATAAAAATAAACGGTACATACGACATAAACGAAAAATCAATTTCCAGTTTTTTGCGGAATTCCTGCATAGTTCTGCCGTCTTTTTCAAGTGCATCCCATTTGTTGACCGCCACGATGCAGGCTTTCCCCTGCTCATGCGCATAACCTGCAATTTTACTGTCCTGTTCGGTAAATCCAACCGTAGCATCCAGCATAATCACACAAACATCACTGCGGTCGACCGCCATATACGCACGCAGTACGCTGTAACGCTCGATTTCTTCCTCAACGCGTGCTTTTCGGCGAATTCCCGCGGTGTCGATAAAGACAAATTTTCCGTATTCGTTTTCCACTTTCGTATCGGTGGCATCCCGCGTTGTTCCCGCAATATCCGATACGATGACGCGTTCTTCCCCCGCCATACGATTGACAAGAGAGGATTTTCCGACGTTTGGCTTGCCGATAATCGCTACACGGGTTGCATCTTCATCGTAATCTTCTGTTTTTTCAAAATCAATTTTTTCATAACAAGCATCCAGCAGATCACCGGTTCCGTGTCCATGAACAGAAGATACCGCAACCGGATCACCCAGCCCCAAATTATAGAATTCATAAAATTCCGGGGTAGGCTGACCCAATCGGTCACATTTATTAACACACAATACAATCGGTTTTCCGCTTTTTTGGAGCATTACGGCAACATCATGGTCGGTTGCCGTAATACCGGTCTGCAGATCCACCACAAAAACGATGACATCCGCACGATCAATGGCAAGCTGTGCCTGCCGGCGCATCTGTGATAAAATCGTATCCGTCGAAAACGGCTCGATACCGCCGGTATCCACCAGCATGACAGACTTACTGCGCCATTCACACTCATAATAAATCCGGTCACGCGTCACCCCGGGCGTATCCTGTACAATGGACACCCTTGCGCCCACCAGCTTATTAAACAGGGTCGATTTCCCCACGTTGGGGCGCCCCACAATCGCGATCAATGGTTTGGACATCCTGTTTCCTCCATTTTTCATCTGCCGGCCATAGCATCATAAAGCTGCCAGCCGTCGTTGTCCACCGGTTTCACAGGAGCGCCGAGTTCGGCTTCCAACTGTTCCACCGTCATATCGTCCAAGAATTTATCCTGCTCACGCCTGAGCATCACAGACGGAATCAGCACACAACTTCCAATCCGTTTGCCTTTCATCTGCTCAGCAATATCCTGCCCGGTTATAAGCCCGGCTACATTAATAGATTCCCCGAAAAACCGGTTTACAATCGCATGGACTTCAATTTTTAGTCCCGGCTTTTTGGATTTAATGCGCTGTGCCAATTTTTCAATCAGCGGATACGCCGCTTTTCCGGTGAGCATTGTAAGATCCGCACAGTCTTCTGTTTCGTCATCCATCTCCATTGCATCCATAAATTCGCTTTCCAAAAGTGCCAAAACACCCACACCGTCTTCCAGCTGATCAAAACTTTCGTAATAATCCGGTGAGGGAATGGGTTGTTTTGCTTTTAAAAAGAATTCATCGGAAGGATATGCAACACGTTCTCCGTGCTTTTCTAACATTTGCTCGGCAAACCGATGGATGATTGTAATGGTTTGATTGGCACGTTCCTCATCATACGGCACAAGCGGCTCCAAATTATCCCGGAAGCGGGTCAGCCCAACCGGAACACATGCGATGCTTTGCAGGCTCGGATACAGCGTTCCTAAGTCCTGCAGAGTGCGTTCCAGTGCTTCCCCGTCATTGTATCCGGGGCAGAGCACAAGCTGGCTGTTGACGCGAATCCCAGCGTCGCACAGCTTTTTAATAAAGCGCAGGCTGTCTGCCGCCGCCGGATTTTTCATCATTTTAATTCGCAGCTGCGGCTAAACGTAATTTAAGTTTTTATTGCTATAGCGTTGGGGTCAATGAGGGCAATCAGCGCGAGATTCAGGCCCATTCAGAGTGGCTCGAAGCGGTGAAATCTTGGGGCGTTCCGGTCTGTACCTTAAATAAAAAGGTCACTAATGTGAAAGGGCTTCTCGATTATTATCGTGATATGGGTGAAAAACGTGATGGTCTAGCCTTTGAGATTGATGGCGTTGTTTATAAAGTCGATGCGCTATCGCAACAAGAGACGCTTGGCTATATTGCCCGCTCGCCGCGTTTCGCGATTGCCCATAAATATCCGGCGATGGAAGAGCGCACCATTCTGCGCGATGTGGAAT
>CALLQM010000244.1 GCA_938014855.1 uncultured Clostridia bacterium
TACTGGCTTGTGGTTGGAGCACACATTATCGCATATTGATGCAGTTTAATCATCTGCTTAATAATCGGAGCAGGTCCTGCCGCATAGCCAAGACGCCAGCCAGTCATAGCATACGCTTTTGAAAAACCGTTTACAACAATTGTACGTTCCCTCATTCCATCAATCGATGCAAACGATACATGCTTTTCCTGGCCATAAGTAAGTTCTGCATAGATTTCGTCGGACAGCACCATGATATCGGTTCCACGCAGTACATCCGCAATTTCTTCGAGATGTTTGCGGCGCATGATACCACCTGTTGGATTGTTTGGGAACGGCAAAACTAATAGCTTTGTTTTCGGCGTGATAGCCGCTTTCAATTGTTTTGCGGTCAGACGGAATGAATCTTCCGCTTTTGTGGCAATCGGTACCGGAATTCCACCGGTCAGCCGAGTAATCGGGTCATAGCAGACAAACGATGGCTCAACAACCAGCACTTCGTCACCCGGTTCAACAATGGAACGGATGCAAAGATCAATCGCTTCACTGCCGCCCACAGTCACAAAAATTTCTTTCTTTGAATCGTACTGCAACGAAAAACGGCGATTAAGATAATTCGAAATTTCGGTTCGAAGCGCAAGCAATCCTGCATTTGCAGTATACCAAGTATGCCCTTTTTCCAGGCTTTCGATTCCCGCGCGGCGGATGCTCCACGGTGTTTTAAAATCCGGCTCTCCAACACCCAGCGATATCACGTCTTTCATTTCCGCCGCAATATCAAAAAAACGCCGTATACCGGAGGGCTTTAATTGCACCGCACGCTGACTGAGTATTTTAGAATAATCCATCACAGAGAGGCGACCTCCCTCTCGTCCTCATTATCTTCCACCATCATAACCCCGCGCTCTTTATATTTACGCAGAATGAAATGGGTCGATGTGGACTGCACCGGCTCAAGCGGAGCAAGGCGGTGTGCAACAAAAAGAGCAATCTCTTTAAAAGTTTTTCCACTGATGGTCAACGCAATATCATATCCGCCGCTCATCAAATAACAGGTTTCAACTTCACGGAATTGAGAAACTGTATAGGCAATTTCTTCAAATCCCATGACACCGCTTGGAATCACTTTCAGCTCAATTCTTGCACTAACTAAATCACGGTCTGTCTTATCCCAGTCAATCAGCGCTTTATAGCCTTTGATAATTCCTTTTTTCTCACAATCGGCTATGGCATCGGCTACTTCCTGTTCCGATACGCCCAGCATGACGGCAATCTGTGCGTTTGAAAGCTTTGCATTATCTGCAATGAGCTTTAACATTTTTTCCATATTTTGTTCTTTCACAATGCACAACTCCTTTATGTTTTTGCGCGTCCGCTTCTTTAAATGATTTTCATTTGCAGCGGCTGGCGCTGTTTATAAAAAGTGAAATAAGAAAATCCTGCGTCTAAAAGCATTTGCATGGCGGTATCAATCCCGCGGCCTAATGTATCCGCAGAATGAGAATCGGAACCAAGTGTAATGTATTCCCCGCCTAATTCTCGATAGCGTTTCACATATTCCATGCCGGGCATCGTTTCGCCCAAAGGCTGCCACAAGCCGGATGTATTAATTTCGATTGCGCATCCGTTTTGCGCAACCGTACGCAATATTTGCTCGATTAAATCGTCATACCGCCGCATATCCACGGCAATTTTATGTGTGCCGGTAATATAGCGCAGAGGATAGGTCAGATGCGCCATGACATCAAACTGCGACGATTTTGCCACTTTTAGAAGATAGGTAAAGTACCATATCAAATAATCATCCAGCTCTTGAGCGGTCCATTCTTTAAAATTGCTGTAATAAATATCTTCCCCCTGTTCGGAATTGTGTTGTGATACCAACACCATATCAAACGGAAATTGATTCAGAACTTTTTCCGTCAAGGGTAAATCATACAAAACATCGGATAATTCAATTCCGGTCATAATCGCTAAACGGCCTTTAAAGATATGCTTGGCTTTTTTCGCATCAAAGACAGACTGAACAATCCGCATTTCATACCGGTCTTTTTCATAATCCCTCATTTCGCAGTGGTCTGTAATACAAATTCCTGAAATTTCTGCATCAATCGCTCGTTCACACATAAAAGTAACCGAGTGGTCTGCGTCAAACGAATTTTCGGAATGTGTATGACTGTCGAAAATATTTATAAACAATGCAACCCCTCACTTCAATTTTCGCTCCAATTTTCAGCACTGCCGCAGGGAAAAAATTATGTTCCCTCCAAAAAGGTATGAAATGTTATTTTAGTATAGCACAAACTACTTCAAATAGTATAGTATTTTTGTAAATATCGTGTTATACTATTTTTATTGTTTTGTCAAATCACCCTAAAAGGGGATCTATTTTTTGGGAGGTAACACAATATGCGTGCTGTTTTAACTGTATTAGGAAAAGACCAGGTAGGTATTATGGCGAAGGTCTCCGACAAATGCGCGGATTGCAACGCTAATATAATCGAAGTCACACAAACCGTTCTGCAGGAATTATTTTGCATGATCATGATGATCGATATTTCAAAACTGAATTGTGAGATGTCTGAACTGGTTTCCAAAATGGAACATCTTGGGAACGAGTCCGGTCTTTCGATCCATGTGATGCATGAGGATATCTTTAACTCCATGCACCGCATTTAACCATTCACTCTACATAAAGGAGCTATAAAATATGCTGAATACCAGTGACATTCTTGAAACGATTAGAATGATACAGGATCAGAACCTCGATATCCGTACCATCACCATGGGGATTTCTTTGTTGGACTGTGCCGATGGAGATATTGACCGATCCTGTGAAAAGATTTATAAAAAAATTACGCGCTGTGCAAAAGATCTTGTAAAGACCGGTGAGGCGCTTGAAACAGAATATGGGATTCCCATTATCAATAAGCGCATTTCCGTAACGCCCATTGCAATGTTGGTAGCCGCATCGGGCGGTGATCCTGTTAAATATGCATTGACGCTTGATAAAGCAGCTTGTGAAGTAGGCGTAAACTTTATCGGTGGATTTTCCGCTTTGGTGCACAAAGGGTTTGCCGCAGGCGATGAAGCATTGATTCATGCAATTCCGGAGGCACTGACCAAAACTTCACGCGTTTGTTCTTCTGTTAATATCGGCACCACTAAATCCGGGATAAACTTGGATGCGGTAAAACTGATGGGACAAGTTGTCCGAAGCTGTGCAGAGATGACAGCGGATCGTCAGTGTGTCGCCGCATCAAAACTTGTGGTATTTTGCAATGCGCCGGAAGATAACCCGTTTATGGCCGGAGCATTCCATGGCCCCGGTCAACCAGATTGTGTCATTAATGTCGGCGTTTCCGGCCCCGGTGTTGTCCGTGCAGCTCTTGCTGCCGCTCCGGACAATACGGATATTACTGCTATTGCAGAAATTATTAAAAAAACCGCCTTTAAAATCACGCGTGTCGGTCAGCTGATTGGTACAGAAGCAAGCCGCCGTTTAGGTGTGGAGTTTGGTATTGTGGATCTATCATTGGCACCTACACCGGCAGTCGGTGATTCTGTTGCTCATATTATTGAAGAAATCGGAATCGATGTATGCGGCGGATGCGGTACAACAGCCGCTCTTGCGATGCTGAACGATGCCGTGAAAAAAGGCGGTGTCATGGCGTCTTCATCTGTCGGCGGGCTTTCCGGCGCATTTATTCCGGTTTCGGAGGATGCGGGAATGATTGCCGCCGCTCGCAACGGCGTACTGCATATTGAAAAATTGGAAGCCATGACCGCGGTTTGCTCGGTTGGTTTAGATATGATCGCGATACCTGGCGATACACCGGCCGAAGTAATCTCTGCTATCATTGCAGATGAGGCCGCTATCGGTATGGTGAATACCAAAACAACCGCTGTACGCGTCATCCCTGCGATTGGCGTAAAAGACGGCGAAGAACTGGAATTTGGAGGGCTGTTTGGTACAGCGCCGGTTATGCCGGTCAATACTGTATCCCCTGCTAAATTTATCAATCGCGGCGGTCACATTCCTGCTCCTCTCCAAAGTTTGAAAAACTAACGATTCAAAAAAAGCCCGCTTTTGCGGGCTTTTTTTATTTGCCTCATATTATATGTATTCATTCACACGAATGACTTTCGCGCCGTGATGAATTGGGTGCGCAAGTAAGACACAATTTGCAATGATGTACAGCTTGCGCATGAAGTGTTTGGCCTTCCATCGACTATCGAAAATTCCAAATACCGCAGACCCGCTCCCGCTCATAAGTGCGCCCAACGCACCGGATTGATTCATTTTCTTTTTGATTTCAGGAATTTCACTTAGCCGTGCGGCTTGCTCCAGTACATTGCCCATGTGAGAAGCAGTGCCTTTTAAATCCCCAAATTTTAGTTTACAGACCAATGTTTCTACATCAGCGCGTTGTACCACAGAAAGTTGATCATAACGCCGGTAACTTTCGGGGGTTGAG
>CALLQM010000245.1 GCA_938014855.1 uncultured Clostridia bacterium
AACCGTTTCCCCGAATTTTACAACATTGCTTTGGGGAACAACCACATACTCTGCAAAACTGCCATATTGTCTTGAGCCAATGAAACTATACTGTTTGCACAACGCATAGTTTCCCTTTAGGCAGTCCTCACATTTCATGCAGGGAACCAGCGGAACACCTGCCACACGGTCCCCTGCCTGGACGGAAGTTACGCCTTCTCCCGTAGATTCCACAACTCCCGAAAACTCATGTCCCAATACGTTTGGAAAATAGTGGCATGCATTTCCATTTACCCTTGGAATATCAGAACCACAGATTCCTGTGTATTTGACTTTGATTAAAACCTCACCTTTTTGAGGAACTGGCTTTTCAATTTCTTCATAGCGAATATCGTTTTTTGCGTGCACTACTCCTGCTTTCATTACGCTTCCCTTTTCTTTTATAATCATTGTCAGCCTATTTTGCTTCTGCCGCTTTTAATTGCTCCGCTCTCTTCTTGGAGCACCGAACAGCAAAGCCAAGACATACAATATAAATTACTGCAATTATAATCATTCCTGGAATATTATCTCTCGTAAACAATTGTGTAAAGACGTAGGTAATCGGACATCCACCCTGATCCAATGCGGCAATCAGGTTTTTTCCATCTGTAGAGCCGGTTGTTGTTGCCAGCGCAGTTACCCACGGAATCGTTTCGTTTGCAATCCAAATCGTACAATACATAATTGCACTTCCGGAAATCAATGTACGGAAAAGGTTTCCTTTATGTACCGAAACAGCAATTGCAATAAAGAATCCGATTGTTGCCAAATCACCAAATGGAAGAATAGCGTTGCCCGGAACAATAACTGCAATTAAAATGGTTAGTGGAATAAAGATTAATCCCGCTGTTACAACCTGTGAATCTCCCAGCAAGATTGCCGGATCCAGTCCGATATAAAATTCCGAATTTTTAAATCTCTTAGACAAAATTTCTCTGGCTCTTTCCGAAAGCGGCATTAAACCTTCCATAATGCATTTTACAATCTTAGGCATTAATACCATAACGGTTGACATTTTTACACCCAGCGGCAATGCGGTCTGCAGACCATATCCTGCCAAAAATCCAACCACAGTTCCTAAGATTCCACCAATTACAATTGGTTCACCGAGTACGCCAACTTTTTCCTGTAGTTTATCTGCTGTAATGTCAATCTTATTAAGTCCTGGAATTTTATCAATCACTGCATCAATAGCGCATGCGACCGGAGCCATATAAGCTGACGTGCCATGCGGTACAGTGATTCCATCGAGTTCAAAATAATCAGCCATTAAAGGAGCCCAAATATCACCTAATTTATAAGCAATTGCAGCATGCACGACAACTCCTAAAATTCCGATCCAGAAATTTCCTGTTACAGCGTAAGCAATCGCACCAGTAAACGTCATATGCCAGATATTCCAAATATCAATGTTTACGGTTTTTGTCAGCTTAAGAACCAACATGATCACATTGACAACAATTGCAATTGGAATGGCAATTGTCGCAATGTTGGATGCCCAAGTAATTGGTGACATGCCGGGCCATCCAATATCAACTACACTTAATGTTAATCCAAATCGTTCAGACATCGCCTGTGCGGCGGATCCTAATTCGACATTCATCATATCTACGATGAGTCCCAAACCAACGAATCCAACACCAATCATTAAACCAGAACGAATTGCTTTGCCGGCTTTTACTCCCATACAAATACTGATAACCGCAATCACGATTGGAAGCATTACCGAAGCTCCCATATCAATAATATAATTAATTGCATCCCCAAAAACACCTAACATTTTTGACCCTCCAAATTCTTATTAACGTTTTAATACATCTAAAATGGCTGCCTGTGTTTTTTCTACACCTATTCCGGAAATAAACGGCATACCGGTAATCAGCGGCACACCATAATCCCTTTTCACCTTAGAGGTTGTTACAATAAGACTGGTACCTTCCAAATTGGATTCAATTTCTGAAATTCGTATCTGGCAGATTTCGACATCAATCCCATTCTCTTTACATAATTCCACAATTTTGTTTGCAGCAATTGTTGATGTTGCAACAGCCCCCCCACATGCTACAATTACTTTCTTTTTCATAAAGTGCACTCCTTATCCTTAATTATTTTAATAATTTGTTTTGTATCTTTTGTTTTCATTAAATCACTTAATACGTTTTTATCTTGAATAATCTTTAAAATTGTCTGCAGCTGATCCAAATGTTCGTTTGCATTTATGACTGCCAACATAAAGATTACCTGTACTTCAACGGTCTCATCATCCGTTCCCATCTGAAAAAACGTAACGGGTTTATCTAAAACTGCAATTGCGATTCCGTGCTTTTTAACATGGCTGACAGCTGTATGAGGAATTGCAACACCGACTCCATCAATATCCAATCATGTCGGATCTTCTTGTTCCCTCCCAATTAATGCGCCC
>CALLQM010000246.1 GCA_938014855.1 uncultured Clostridia bacterium
ACCGGATAGTTCGCCTGTACGAAGTGCTTTGCCTTCAACCGATGCCTGCGACGAGAGCAGTCTCTGCGCAAGCTGTTCACTGCTCATTTCAAGCGAAAAAATCGCAACCGTTCGATCTGATTTCGTCGCAACGTTTTCTGCAATATTGAGCGCGAACGATGTTTTACCCATACCGGGACGAGCAGCAATCAAGAGCAAATCCGACTTGTTCAGTCCGGTAATCACGTGGTCTAAAGCCGGATAACCGGTAGAAATCCCTTGGAATTGTTCTCTGTTTTCGCCGGAAAGCTGCTGCAAAATCTCGTATGTTTCAGTGATTGCTGTGCGAATATGTTTAAAAGAGCTCGTGTTTCGGCCTTGCCGAATATCAAAAATGGACTGTTCGGCGCTGTCCAGCAGCATGTCCGAATCCGCTTGAGATTCCTGCGCCATCCCAATGATTTCCTGAGATGCAGTAATCAAGCGTCGGATATAATATTTTTCTCGAACAATCCTACAATATGCTTCTACATTCGCGGAAGACGGAACCACCTGCGCCAGATTGGTAAGATAAATCTTCGCGTCTTCTTCCGTCTCAAAAACACCCTGCTGTTTAACCTCGTCCAATATGGTAATAAAATCCATAATTTCATTGCGGGTAAACATGCTGAGGTATATATCAAAAATTTGTTGATGCTGTGGACGAAAAAACGCATCTGTGCGCAGGTTCTCCATGACCAAGGGAAAACAAGCAGGGTCAATTAAGACCGCGCCCAAAACACTTTGCTCCGCTTCCAGATTATAGGGCATCTGCTGGCTGTACTGCCCGTTTATATCAAAGTCTGCCAAGCTGCGTCCTCCCCTAGTTTTCAGTTCTATTTCTTATTTCTCTTCGCCGACTACCACTTTAATGTTAGCGGTAATTCCTTGGTGAAGTTTAACGACTGCTTTATAAGTTCCAAATGCTTTGATATCCGCATCCAATGAAATCTTTCTCTTATCGACTTCACATCCAAACTGCTTTTTGAGTTCTTCTGAAATTTCCTTTGCGGTAACAGAACCGAACAGTTTGCCGTTTGCGCCGGCTTTTGCTGTAAATTTAACTGATTGATCTTTAAGCTTTTTCGCAACATCCATCGCGGTTTGCTTTTCAACCGCCGCATGATGTTCCGCGGCATCTTCTTTGGCTTTTAATTCAGCCATAGCCTGTGTGCTTGCTTCCACTGCAAATCCTTTCGGCAAAAGGAAGTTACGGGCATATCCGTCTGAGACTTTGACAAGTTCTCCTTTTTTCCCGCTGCCCTTTAGATCTTTTGTCAGAATTACTTTCATTTGAATACTCCTTGTCTATCATAAATTTGCGATATGGACAATTTACCGGCTGTTTTCTACAAAAAATTCATCAATCGCCGCGATTAACTTCGAGTCCGCTTCCTGCACACTAACATCGGGAATTTGAGCACCCGCCATGGTATGATGACCTCCGCCGCCCAATTTCTCCATGATTAATTGAACATTCAGCTGTCCCATACTGCGTGCAGAAAAGGATATCCCATTTCCGATTCGGAAAATCAAAAATGATGCCTTGACACCGGTAATATTTAATAGTTCATCCGCGGCCTGTGCGGCAGTTACTTGAATATCCGGAATTTCTTTATCCGGCGCCGCCGCAATTGCACATCCTTTATAAATCCGAGCATTGGCGACGAGCTGCGCTTTCATCTGATAGGACTCCATATGGATTGCAAACAGTTTGCGTACTTCCACCGTATCTGCGCCAATTTTGCGCAGATAAGCAGCCGCTTCAAAGGTACGCACGCCTGTTTTGATGACAAAATTCTTGGTATCCAGCATGATTCCAGCCAAAAGCGCTTCGGCTTCGTAACGGCTTATGCGGTAGCGGTCACCGAAATACTGAATCAGTTCCGTAACCATTTCCGACGCACTGGATGCATAGGGTTCATGATAAAAGATAACCGCATTATCGATATGGTCAACCATTTTGCGATGGTGGTCAATAACCACCACAGTATTACAAGCCTCAAACACTTCCTGAGACTCCAAAAATGGTTTGACATGTGTATCGCAAATCACCAACAGGGTTTTACGCGTAACATGCTCAAGCGCTTCTTCCGGCTCAAGGAACTGCCCATCATAGCCATTTTCCAGCAAGCGGTCATACAATGGTCCCACAAGATTTTTGTCTTTGCGAATGACCAGCCATGCATCTTTTTCCATCAAACGCGCAGCTTTTAATATGCCGACCGACGCACCAAAGCAGTCCAAATCGGACGCACGATGCCCCATTACCAGCACATTATCGCTCCCGTTAATCAGCTCTGCCAAAGCAGTCGCTACGATACGGGTCTTAACTTTTGTACGCTTTTCAACACCGTTGGACACTCCGCCAAAAAATTCATACCCAGACGTACTGCGAACAGCCGCCTGATCGCCGCCTCTGCCC
>CALLQM010000247.1 GCA_938014855.1 uncultured Clostridia bacterium
TGTCTGTCCTGATCGGTGGATGAAAGCAAAAAACATTCCCCAAATAAAAGCGAATACATACCCAAGAATATATCCAATAAAAGTAAATTTGTAGAATCGTTTTTGAAAATACTCAAAATGTGAAGCAACTTTAAAGTTCAGAATAGAAAAACCAATAAAAAAGAGGATTTCAAAAATTTTTCTTTTATGCCGCTGATACCATTGCAATGAGATACCCCCCTCAGAATATTGAATAGACAAAATTGCTATCTATCTTACGATGCATCTATTTTTTGCGATTTTTGTTTCTGGTTTCTGTAAGCTTGACAGACCGCTAACAGCCCAATAAAAACAACATTTCCTTGATTCATATATTGAAAATATTGATTTAGTGGGAAAAATGGTAATATAAGTACGTAGAAAGTTCCAAATGCTAGATAACGATTTTGAATGAAGAACGGCTTTAAACAATGTCTTTTAGGCTTTTTAGTAAGCAATAAGAAAATGAAAGTGGAAATTAGCGGGAGCAGATATAAAAAGGGCTGGAGGGCAATTGTCTCCTGATCAAATAAAGATTGCCGAACAGTGGCATAATAGGCGGCATTGCAGGAAAGCAGGCTTCCTACGGATAGAACCAATGGCTGAGGTTTGAGGGAAGCACAAAGGGAAACATGGAATATTGTTAAAAATATAGTATGTACGGCGAGTACATTAATAAAACCGAGCCAAAAGCCCTTATTTCCATTGCCATTAAAACTTAGGTAAATCATTTTTGCGTCTGAAAAAAGGAAAAGGGTACAAATCAAAAAACCAATCGTTTGCAGGATAAGGATTGCTAAGTTTTTTATTCTTATATTATTTTTAGAAAAACGAATTGTATGGATACGGTTCATACTTCTTGTCCCACTCTCATATAATAAAACATATGTTTATCATATACCTTTTAGAAAATATATGCAACCATCAATGTAAACAAAAATGTCGGTTTGAGATTTGTTTTGTTACAAAGCATTAGAGACAGCCGTCACTTTACAACAAACGGAAAAAATAGTATACTGAAATATCGATTAGAATGAATGCTTTAAGATAAGGAATGGTGCAACCATGTTACAGTTTGAAGAACTGCGGCTGCGGCTGGAAGGGCGCAAGGCGGAGCTGGCTGATCTTGCGCAGGCAATCGGCTATGAGGGGCTGCTGCGCCGGGTGGAGGAACTGGAACGCCGTGCCAGTGAACCCAATTTTTGGAACGACTTGGAAAAATCACAGGCTAACCAATTGGAAACTTCAAAGCTGAAAAGCAAAATTGCGGCTTATGATGAACTCAAAACCCTCTATGAGGATACGTTGACGCTTATTGAACTGGCAGACGAAGAAGAGGATGAATCCTCTTATCCGGAAGCGCTTGAAGGCTGTGAAAAATTCGAGCAAGACCTCGAAAGCCAAAAGCTTGCCACTTTGCTCATTGGAGAATACGACTCCAACAATGCAATTCTCACATTTCATGCAGGAGCGGGTGGAACAGAGGCGCAGGACTGGGCGCAGATGCTCTACCGTATGTATACCCGATGGGCAGAACGCCACGGTTTCCAATACCGAATCTTGGATTACTTGGATGGGGACGAGGCGGGACTCAAAAGCGCATCCATCATGATCGAGGGCGATAATGCTTACGGATATTTACGCTCGGAGGCAGGCGTGCATCGTCTTGTAAGAATCTCACCGTTTGATTCGTCCGGACGCCGCCACACTTCGTTTGCATCTTTGGAGGTTATGCCGGAACTGCCCGATGACCTAACGGTTGAAATCCGTCCGGAAGATATCAAAATGGATGTGTTCCGTTCCAGTGGTGCGGGCGGTCAGCATATCAATAAAACATCTTCGGCGGTTCGCTTGACCCATATCCCGACAGGAATCGTGGTTTCGTGCCAAAACGAACGAAGCCAATTCCAAAACCGCGATATGTGTATGAAAATGCTGACAGCGAAACTGCTCGAAATTAAGGAACGCGAACATTTGGCGAACATCAACGAGATTAAAGGTGACCAAATGGCGATTGGCTGGGGAAGCCAAATCCGTTCCTACGTGTTTATGCCATATACGTTGGCGAAAGACCACCGTACCGGCTATGAAAGCGGAAATATCAACAATGTCATGGACGGGGATTTGGACGGCTTTATCAATGCTTATCTAAAAGCCGCCAGCCTTGGAACACTCGGTCAAGTGGAATAATTAAAATACACAGAGACTTACTCAATTTTTTATAATTTGAGTAAGTCTTTCTTTTTTAGTCAACAATATATTACCGAATGAATTAAAAAAATGGTGATGTATTTATGGGAAGAAGAACAGCCGCAATTTATTTTACGGTTATTGTTTTGTTTACAGGTGTTCTATGCCGCATCTATGCGCTCTCTATGGGAGAATCGCTCGCATCGGTTGCGCATACACAAAGTAGTTATCTTTTAGATGTAGATAATACACGTGGAATTATTTATGACTGTAATCTCAGACCACTGGTCGGAACGGAACGACGCTCGGTTGCCGCGATTCAGCCATCGCCGGAAGCGTTTACTGCATTGACGCAGGCGGCGCAGGAAACCGGCGAATCGTTTGAAATCAATGGGAAAAATACAAAACCTTATCTCATTGAGCCGGAAGAGACAGCGGTCTATGCCAAAGGTGTGGAAATGTTTGATGCGGTAAAACGCTATGGCTCATGGCAGCTTGCCCCGCATATCATCGGGTATCTCAATCCGTCCAAAACAGATGGAGCGGCTGGAATTGAAATGGCATACAATGCGTATTTAAAACAGCATAGCGGGAGCCTGCGTCTGCGCTATCGGCTGGATGCGCTTGGGCGCGCGATGCCGAGTCAGTCGCCGGAAATCTTGATGGACAATTATCAGGATAAAGGCGGCGTGGCACTTACTTTGGATGCCGACATCCAAAGGGCGGCCGAACGCGCGATGCAGGATATTGAAAAAGGTGCGGCAGTTGTGATGGATGTCAATACCGGAGACATCAAGGCTTCGGTTTCCGTGCCTGCTTACGATCCGAATGATTTGGCCGCGAGTCTAAAGAATCCCGCCAGCCCATTTGTAAATCGAGCATTTTCGCAATATAGTGTCGGGTCTACTTTTAAACTGGTAACAGCCGCCGCCGCGCTGGAGAATGGTTTCGGGCGCTATACACCATATGTCTGTAACGGCTATATTGATGTGGATGGCCACCGGTTTAACTGCCATTGGCGAACCGGTCATGGACAGCTCGATTTGGAAGGGGCGATTGAAGTATCGTGCAATCCGTTTTTTATCCATCTTGGACTGCAAACCGGCGGTAAGCGAATTGCATCTTTGGCTCGTGACATGGGGTTTGGAAAAGCGGCGGTATTCAGCGAGGATATTCGCACACAAAGCGGTACAATGCCGCGTGATGATGAACTGGAAATACCGGCCGCTGTCGCGAATTTTTCGTTTGGACAAGGCAGATTGACGGCTACTCCGATCCAAATCGCGCAGATGATTTCGACCATTGCCAACGGTGGATATGCGGTTACACCACGTTTGGTAGAGGGGTTTACGGAGGACGGCGAAATCATTAATCAGCATACGACGATTTATGCGCCCAATCAGGTGATCAATGAACGAACCTCTCGTGTTTTGCGGGAAGCACTTTTGTCAAACGTCTTAAAAGGCAGCGGTAAGGAGGCCAAGCCGATGAAAGGGGATGCAGGAGGAAAGACTGCATCTGCGCAGACTGGAATCTACCAGTCAGACGGTGAGACGGAAATTGTCCACGCATGGTTTGCGGGCTATTATCCGGCAGATACACCGCTTTATGCAATCGTGGTGCTTGTAGAGGGCGGAGATTCCGGCAGTGATGTTGCCGCACCCGTTTTTAAAGAAATTGCAGACGGAATCTACCTTTCGAAACTTTGATATACCCTTGTAATGATGACTTGATTACGATATAATGAAAAAGATAGGAAATTTATGCAAAACTTTTTAGCACTGCTTGGCTGAGGGCATAATCGGTGCTTTATAAAGCAAAATGGTACTTTGAGAAGGCCAGAAGACAAGTTGGAGGAACGCTATGAATCCATTTCTTTTAGTAACAGATTCCAATGCGGATATGGTTCCGGGGTTTGCCGCTGCAAATCATGTGACCGAAATGGAGCTGACTTACACAATCGATGACAAAACGTATCGGTGCAACGATCCTGCACTCTCCAGATCTGAATTTTATGGAATGATGCGGTCAGGTAAAATGCCAATTACCGCACAAATTAATTTGGAAGAAGCAAATGCAAAACTGATTCCAATTTTGGATGCGGGAAATGATGTACTCGCTATTATGTTTTCTTCGGCGCTCTCAGGAACTTATAACAGTGTGCGGTTGGCGGCCGAAGAATTGTCTCCCAAATATCCAAATCAAAAGATTATTGTGATCGATTCTCTGTGTGCATCAGCAGGATTGGGACTGCTCATTGACCGAGCGGTTCGTTATAAAGAATCAGGGTTGGGTTTGGAGGACTGCGCCGCCAAAATTCGCGAAGACATCCTGCATATTGCGCATTTGTTTACGGTGGACGATCTGTTCCATCTGCACCGCGGCGGCCGTGTTTCTGCCACGACTGCGGTTGTGGGCTCCATGCTAGGCATCAAACCGGTTCTTCATGTGGACGATGCCGGACGCTTGATTCCTACCGGAAAAGTGCGCGGCAGAAAATCATCGCTGATGGCGATGGTCAACAATATGGAAAAGCAGATCGACCGTGAACATTGTGATAAGTTTTTTATCAGTCATGGGGAATCAAAGATTATAGTATTAGTTATGTTGGGCCGACCATCGGAGCGCATTCCGGCCCCGGAACAGTGGCACTCTTCTTTTACGCGAAGATTCGGTAAGCGTTTTTTGTGTAAATTGCTGTTGTCAAGTCTTGAATTCTAAGAATGCGTATGTTATAATAGCGAAGTGTCTTAAAAACAGCATGACCAATGTGTGCCCAGACATGCGGGTATGCGGGTCCTGTGCGACAGAGCACCGTGAACCATGTCAGGCGGGGAACCGAGCAGCATTAAGCGGTTTGTGATGTGCGCCGCAGGTAATCTGCGTGCCTGCATATGTGGGCACACATTTTTTTATTTCCGGATTGGCAGGTGAGCGTTTTGTATCAAGCATTATACCGAAAATGGCGTCCGCGCGATTTCGACGATGTTGTCGGACAAGATCATATTACCGTCACTCTGAAAAATGAGATCGCGTCCGGAAAATTTTCACATGCATACCTGTTCACCGGTTCTCGGGGAACGGGCAAAACGACGTGCTCAAAAATCATTGCAAAAGCAGTGAACTGCCTGCATCCGGTCAATGGGAATCCATGCAATGAATGTGAGAGCTGCCGGGGAATCGAAGATGGCTCCATTTTAGATGTCGCGGAAATCGACGCGGCCAGCAACAATGGTGTGGACAATATTCGTCAGCTTCGTGAAGAAGCTTATTTTATGCCCGCTGTTGCATCATATCGTGTCTATATCTTGGACGAATGCCATATGCTTTCGCCGGGAGCAGTCAATGCATTGCTTAAAATTTTGGAAGAACCTCCCGAGCATGTGATTTTTATATTAGCAACTACTGAAATACATAAAGTATTGCCGACGATATTGTCACGCTGTCAGCGGTTTGATTTTAAACGAATCAAATCCCGCACGATTGCAGACAGGCTCCTTTACGTGTGTGAACAGGAAAAAATCCAGTTGGATGAAGAAGCCGCGATGCTGATTGCCCGCCTTGCGGATGGCGGTATGCGCGATGCGCTGTCTCTGCTGGATTTATGTACCTCCTATAATGGTACGATAACGCCGGAGACTGTTACAGAAGCCGCCGGACTTGCCGGACAAGAGCCGCTGTTTCAAATGGCGGGTGCGGTGACAACGAATCAGCCGTCTCAAGCACTGCTCGTTTTGGACGGGCTAAGCGAAAATTCTGTGGATTATGTGCGGCTGTGTGAGCAGTTTGTGCGTCATTTCCGTAATTTAATGATTACTAAAACGGTAAAAGAGCCGGACGACCTGATTCAAGGAACGACTGAGGATTTGCAGATGCTGTGTGAGCAGGCGAAGGAAATCCCGCTTGCAAGAATTCTTTATTCCATCAATGTCTTACAAGAAACAATGAGCAAGCTTTCGCGTACAGCATTTAAACGTACCGAATTTGAAATGGCGCTTATTCGTTTATGTGATGATCGCATGGGGAACGGTTTGGATGGGCTTGTTGAACGCATCGAACGGTTGGAAAAGCAGGTTCGGACCGGTATTGCAACAGCTCCGGTACAGATGCACGCACATGCACCCAGCGAACCATCCGTTCCTGCAGATGCTAAAACACGACAGCCGGCTGCATCAGCAGCTCCTGTTCCAAAGAAACCGCCAAAAGCGGCAGATGCACATTCTGTCACCAAAACGGCGGAACCGTTTGACCAGTGGGCGGAGGTTTTAAAGGAATTGCAAAAAATTAATGCGGCTCTTCATGGCGCAATGATCGATTCCTGCGCTTATACATCCGGTGATCTCATGTTAATCGACTGCAAAAACGAACTGTTCTTAACATTGCTGCGCACAAGTGTAGCTGCTAAAGAAAGTTTGCGCAGTGCGATTATGGCCGTAACAGGTCAAAAATTTAATCTAGGTCCTTATAATCCCGAACGGTATGCCGTAGCGAAAAAAGAGGCAGACCCGCTGACGGGAATGTTAAAAAAGGCCAGTACACTGAATGTACCGGTCGATCTTAAATAATTTGAAACTTTGGAGGGACTTATTGTGAAAGCAAGACTGCCACAAGGAATGGGCGGCGGCCCCAAAAATATGAACGCCATGATTCGCCAGGCTCAGAAAATGCAGGAAGATATGAAGAAAAAGCAAGATGAGCTTGAGCAGATGGAATTCACCACCACCTCAGGCGGCGGAATGGTGGAAGTTTCGATCAACGGCAAAAAGGAAATTAAGTCGATTACCTTGAAACCCGAGATTGTAGATCCTGAAGATATTGATATGCTGCAAGATTTAGTTGTAGCGGCAGTGAATGAAGCAATTCGCACGGTTGAAGAAAAATCCTCGACAGAGATGGAAAAAATTACCGGAAATCTCAATATTCCCGGAATGTTTTAAGGAACGCTATGGCATATAATGTTTTGCCGCTTACAAAGCTCATGGAGCAGTTTGAGCGTCTGCCCGGAATCGGCCGAAAGACCGCCCAGCGTTTAGCTTTTTATGTGCTTTCAATGCCGCAAGAAAAAGCAAAGCAGTTTGCGGATGCGATTTTGGAAGCACATGAAAAAATTAAGAAATGCAAGGTTTGTCAAAGCCTTACGGAAAACGAACTTTGTCCAATTTGTGCAGACAGCGCCCGCGATCACAGCACCATTTGCGTGGTAGAGAATTCACAGGATGTGATTGCTTTTGAGCGCACAAAAGAATACCACGGGCTTTATCATGTGCTGCATGGATTGATTTCACCCATGGATGGGATTGGACCTGATCAGCTTTACATCAAGGAGCTGTTGGCTCGATTGAGCGATGGAACGGTCAAAGAGGTGGTTATGGCTACGAACCCAACGGTTGAAGGGGAGGCAACGGCTATGTATATTGCACGTCTTCTCAAGCCAATGGGTGTACGGGTAACACGACTTGCTTATGGCATACCGGTCGGAAGCAATTTGGAATATGCAGACGAGGTAACGCTTTACCGTGCGTTGGAAGGCCGCAGCGAAATCTAAAGTAAAGTCACAGCCTTTGCGCGTACCGCGCGGGGGCTGTTTTTCTAGTTTTATTAGTGCATGCATTTGTTACGTTGGTAGGTATAAAAATCAATCGTTAAAGGGGTAACAACATGACGACCTTACATATGATTATGATTGTTTGTCCGCTTGTTTTTTTGGGAAGCTTTGTAGACAGTATTGCAGGCGGCGGCGGACTCATCAGCCTGCCTGCTTATTTGCTCACTGGAATTCCTGTACATGTAGCGTGTGCCAGCAACAAATTTTCTGCCTGCATCGGTAGTATTGTATCGGCATTGCGCTTTTATAGAAACGGAAAAGTACATGTGCGCAGTGCATTAATTTCCGCGGCACTGTCATTGGGCGGGGCAGTTATTGGGGTTCAAATGAACCTAATGTTTGATGCAAGCCTCTTGAAAAAAATCTTTCTCATGGTTTTACCGGTTGTTGCTGTGTTTGTTCTATTTGGAGGAAACAAACAAAGACGTGAACAGCTGTTGGAAGGGAAGAGACTGTATATCACTTGTGCAGTTATTGGATTTTTCTTGGGGATATACGATGGATTGATTGGTCCGGGAACCGGTACTTTTTTAATTTTTTGTTATACAACATTTGTGGGATTTGATTATGTGACGGCTAGTGGAAACGCAAAAGTTGCGAATCTTTCATCCAACATTGCCAGTACCGTAATATTCTTTTTTGCGGGACAAATCTTATTTTCTATTGCAGTGCCTGCCGCGCTCTGCTGTATCTGCGGCGGATGGCTCGGAACCGGTATGGCAATCCAAAAAGGCAGCAAATTCATCAAAGCGGTTTTAATCGTGGTTTTGATCGGAATTTTTGCAAAGCTGATTTGGGATCTCCATTTATTTGGTTAGTTTTGATGTCATTGACGAAAAGCAGAAATCATGGTATGATAGCTCCTACAAAGAAGCCTTAAATTGGGTTTAAAGCCCTTGTTTATGCCTTTTTGGAATACAGACTGCGGTATGTTTAATTTGTCAATTATGTGGCAAAATAAGGAAAGCAATGAAAAACTGATAAGAAAGGTTTCTATACATGGTACCATTTTTTCAATTTAAAAAGGAAGAATTCCAATGTTTGGTGAAATTTGGCATTACCGGTGTCATTAACACATTGGTGGACATTGGTGTTTTTACGATTTTGTCTGTGGTGCTCGGATTAAATGTGTTTTTTGGACAGTGCTGTGGTTTTACTGCAGGAATGCTGAATAGTTATTTGGTCAATCGAAAATGGACATTTAAATCGTGCGACCGTTTTTTTAGTTTGCAGTTGATTAAGTTTATCATCACTAATTTTACAATTTTGGCAATCAGTCTTTTATTATTAAAAGTTTTTATAGAATTTTTTGGACTTGGAAAACTAATTGCAAAGCTTGCAACAACCTGCATTACGTTGCTTTTGAGCTTTTTCATCAATCGGTTTTGGGTTTTTCGTTAAATGCAGTTTGCCGCGTTGTAGATATAACTTAAAGACAGAAAGGAAGCTGACGGATGGATAAAAAACCAACAAAAACGATCAGTGTAAACCGAAAAGCGCGGCATGAGTATTTCATTGAGGAGTCTTTTGAAGCAGGAGTTGAGCTGTTCGGTACTGAGGTGAAGTCACTGCGTGCTGGGTCGTGTAATCTAAAAGATAGTTGGTGCGATATTACAAAAAATGGTGAGCTGTTTGTAAAACAGATGCATATTGCGCCTTATGAACATGGGAATATTTTTAATCGCGATGCCTATCGTGACCGCCGTTTATTGATGCATAAGCGTGAAATCCGTAGACTAATGGGGCTTGTTGCACAGCAGGGGTATACCTTGATTCCGCTTTCGCTTTACTTTAAAGGTTCACGTGTAAAAATGCAGCTGGGACTTTGCAAAGGAAAACAGCTCCATGATAAACGCCGTGATATTGCAAAACGCGATGCACAGAGAGATATTGACAGGGCTTTGCGGGATAGACAAAAAGCCTAGTTTGTGCTATACTATTACTACGATTCGCTTTGAATCGTTTACATGGGGATGTAAAGGCTTCGACGGGGATTTTGAAGTCCGAGAAGCGAGTAGAGGAGCATGCACCTCTATAAAAGTATGACGTTTTTAAAATTAGACGACAACAATAATTTTGCTTTTGCTGCTTAATTAAGCAGCCATCTTTCCGCGTAGGACCACGGCCGCGGATAAGGTGTCGATTAGTGGTGAACGATCTGTCCGAGCGCCTCGTAGGATAAGACCGTATTAGGGGCTACCGAACCATTTAGCCTGTCTGTCGGCGATTTGGCAAGGGAATTTTAAAAGATAGACTGTACTCGGAGAAACTCGGATGAATGAGTTTTCGGACGCGGGTTCAATTCCCGCCATCTCCACCAATGAATCTCGACCGTACCGGCTGAGGCGTTTTAGCGCTGGCATGTTTGCCGGCGCTATTTTCATCGAAAAAGGCTCTGGAATCTCAAATGATTCCAGAGCCTTTTTTCGATAGTCCATTTCCGT